>JABDRK010000032.1 GCA_013041785.1 Eudoraea sp. | reverse complement strand
AGGCCACGCATTCCAATCTTAAAGGAAGGCGTGTAAGTAATTGGGTAACAGATCAGTATGCCTATACCAAAGAGCAGGATCCGCTTTATAAGGCAATTCCATTTTATATCGGATTACACAACAATATGGCCTATGGGATTTTCTTCGACAATACCTTCCATACCCACTTTGATTTTTCTCATGAAAAACGTCATGTAACCAGCTTTTGGGCAGACGGCGGGGAAATGAATTACTATTTTTTCTATGGCCCTGATATGTCTCGTGTAGTACGCTCGTATACCGACCTAACGGGCACTCCGGAATTGCCACCCCTTTGGGCAATGGGATTCCATCAGTCTAAATGGAGCTATTTCCCGGAAAAGCAGGTGAAGAATCTTGCCAAAAAATTCAGGGATTTGAAAATCCCCTGTGACGCCATTTACCTGGATATTGATTATATGAATGGTTTCAGGTGCTTTACATGGGACAAGAAAAAATTCCCGGATCCCAAAAGGATGATTGAGGAACTCAATGAAGATGGTTTTAAAACGGTGGTCATGATTGATCCGGGGATCAAGGTCGACCGGGATTACTGGGTATACAAAGAAGCACTGGAGAACGATTATTTCTGTAAACGCGGAGACGGACCCTTAATGCAGGGTAAGGTTTGGCCTGGTCAATGCAGTTTCCCGGATTTTACCAATCCGGAAGTACGAGCATGGTGGGCCGAGCTCTACAAGGAATTTATGGCCGAAATAGGGGTGCATGCGGTATGGAATGATATGAATGAGCCAGCAGTAATGGAAGTTCCCGGTAAAACAGCCCCCCTGGATACGCGTCATAATTTTGATGGCCATCCCTGCACCCACAGGAAGGCACATAATGTTTACGGGATGCAAATGGTAAGAGCTACTTACGAAGGTGTAAAAAAATACGTATACCCAAAGCGGCCTTTTGTGATTACACGTGCCGCCTATGCCGGTACTCAGCGTTATTCCAGCACCTGGACCGGAGATAATGTAGCAACCTGGGAACATCTTTGGATCGCCAATGTACAGGTACAACGGATGTGCCTTAGTGGGATGTCTTTTGTAGGATCTGATATAGGAGGATTTGCGGAACAACCCAGCGGCGAGATGTTTGCCCGATGGATTCAGCTTGGGGTATTCCATCCCTTTTGCCGCGTGCACTCCAGTGGTGACCATGGCGACCAGGAACCCTGGTCTTTTGATAAAGAAGTGACTGATATTGTGCGGGAATTTATTGAACTTCGGTATCAATTGTTACCCTATCTGTATACCATGTTCTGGCGCTATACCCGGGATAATATTCCCATGCTTAAATCCCTGGCGTACTACGACCAGGAGGACCCACAAACCCATTTCCGCACCGATGAATTTATTTTTGGGGAGCAAATCCTGGTTTGTCCGGTTCAGGAACCCAATGTTAAAGGTCGGAGGATGTACATCCCCAGGGGAAAATGGTACAATTACTGGAGCGGAGAGCTTCTTGAAGGAGGCATGGAAAAATGGGTCGCGGCCGATATCGACCGTATCCCTATATTCGTCAAAGAGGGAGCTATCATCCCCAAATATCCCGTACAGCAATATGTTGGGGAGAAGGAGATAGAGGAGTTAACCCTGGATATTTACTACAAAGCAGGTATTGAAAATTCTACCGTTTATGAAGATGCCCAGGAAGGGTACGATTATACAAAAGGCTACTTCAGCCTGAGGAACATTAAACTGAACGGCAAGGAAAATGAACTCATTATCCAGCAATTCAAAGATGGAACGTACATCACCCCTTACGAACAATTCAGAATTAACCTGCTCGGCCTGCCTTTTAAAATAAAAGCCATTGAAGTAGACAATGTGCAGGTTCCTTTACAGGAGATCAAACCCAACGGGGATAACACCATTTTGGTGAGTAAGGATTTTACCGAATTGCATATTATAGGTTCCTAAAAATTCGTAATTTGAGGGGATTAATTCTTGTCCTATGAATACAAAAAAAATTTTCCTGGCAATCTTTATTTTTATTGGGGTTGCCGCTTGTAAAACCAATCCGTTTACCGGTAAGAAAACCCTTAATTTTTATCCAAACAGCCAGATATTCCCAATGGCCTTTGCGCAATACGATCAGTTTCTGACCGAGAATAAGGTTTTAGAGGAATCTTCAGAAGCCAGAATGATCACTCGTGTCGGACAGCGAATTTCTACCGCTGCAGAGCGCTGGCTGGATGCCAATGGGTATCCCGGCTATCTTAAAGATTATCGCTGGGAGTACAATTTGGTACAGGATACGCTGGTAAATGCCTGGTGTATGCCAGGAGGGAAAATTGTATTCTACAGCGGTATTTTGCCCATTTGTGCCGGTGAGGCTGGCGTAGCAGTGGTTATGGGACACGAGGTGGCCCATGCCCTGGCAGACCACGGCGCTCAGCGCATGAGCGCGGGGACACTGCAACAACTTGGGGCCGTTGCTGGGAATGTGGCAATCAACGATCCCCAAAAACGAAACATATTTAACCAGGCTTATGGAATTGGCACTACTGTAGGCGGTATGTTGCCCTTTAGCCGAAGTCATGAAACAGAAGCGGACCGCATTGGTATACAAATCATGGCCATAGCCGGATATAATCCGGACGAAGCCGCGGATCTATGGAGACGAATGCAAGCCAGGGCAGGGGGTAATGCACCTCCGGAATTTCTAAGCACCCACCCGTCTAACGAAACCCGTATCGCCAATCTAACCAAGTGGGCACCGCTTGCCAAAGCAGAAGCAAGGAAGTTTGGCGTGACCTCCTTTGAATAAGTTGATTCAGGAGATTTAAGCAGAAATACTGTATATTGAAAGCCGTTCCACTGGGAACGGCTTTTTTAATGACCCGATCCTACGCCATAAAGGGAAGCAAAAAACTGCTCAATGCATGGGCCTTCTATGACTGGGCCAATTCGGTATACAGCCTGGTTATTGCATCAGCAGTCTTTCCACTGTTCTACGGAGCTTTGTTCAGAACAGCAGGCATTGAAAAAGTAGCGGTATTCGGAGGAGAAATTGCTCGCGCTCCGTTAATTAGCTACACAACCTCAATCGCCTTCCTGTTTATTGCGATCATAACCCCTTTCCTCTCGGGAATTGCAGATTATATGGGCAATAAGAAGGCCTTTATGAAATTCTTCTGCTATTTGGGAGCGCTTTCCTGTATGGGCTTATACTGGTTTTCCCTGGAGCATATTTACCTGGGTTTAGGGTGCTATTTTTTTGGGCTTGTGGGGTTCTGGGTGAGCTTTGCCATCAATAATTCCTATTTACCAGATATTGCCTTCCCGGATCAGCAAGACGGGATCAGTGCCAAAGGATATTCCATGGGCTATGTGGGCAGTGTGCTTTTGTTGCTCTTCAATCTTGCCATGGTCATGAACCCGGCTTCCTTTGGGATTGAAGCCAGTGGGGGTGAAGTGGCAGAGGTCAAGGCTATGCGATTGTCTTTCCTTTCCGTTGGGATCTGGTGGATCTTGTTCAGTCAGTATACCTTTTTTCATCTACCCAGGGGGAACAAACGCAAAGGGGAAAGAAGCCATGTTATTTTGAACGGGTTCCGCGAACTCAAAGGGGTATGGTATCAACTAAACCACGATACCCGACTCAAACGCTATTTAGGTGCCTTTTTCGTGTACAGTATGGCCGTACAAACAGTGATGCTGATTGCAGCTTATTTTGGGGAAGAGGAGATCAACTGGGGCTCCGATAGTGAACGCACAACCGGCCTTATTGTGAGTATTTTGCTAATTCAACTGGTAGCTATTTTGGGAGCCACCCTTACCGCCCGGGCTTCTAAGGCCTTTGGTAACATCCCTACCCTGATTGTAGTCAATCTGCTATGGATATTTATATGTATCTACGCTTATTTCCTAATCACCCCCATGGATTTTTATATCGCTGCAGGCTGCGTTGGGATGGTTATGGGAGGCATACAGGCGCTATCCCGATCCACCTATTCCAAATTCCTGCCCAGGACCCTGGATACCGCTTCCTTCTTTAGTTTTTATGATGTTTCGGAAAAGATCGGGATTGTAATCGGTACCTTCCTCTATGGGGTAGTTGCCCAAAATACCGGGAGTATGCGCAATGCCACCATTTTTCTGGGCTTATTCTTCCTTACCGGACTTTTACTGCTTACCCGGGTAAATAAAAAAGCCCCGAAGTAAGCATACTTCAGGACCTTTTTAGTTGTTCGTTTTTTGATGGTTATGCTTTATTGATGTCTCCTGAACCGGAGGCCTTACTATCAACCTTTTCAGGATTGCCTTTATACCGGATGTCTCCTGATCCTGAAACCCTTGCGGTTAAGGATTCGTTGGCGGTGACTTTGATGTCAGCTGATCCTGATACATTGGCGGTCACATGGTCAGCCATAAGATCAAATGCGTTCACATCACCACTTCCCGATACCGCAACATCAAAATCCCTCGCATTTCCACTGAGAACAATGTCTCCGGAACCTGAAATTACAGTTTTCAGGGTATTAGCTTCCACGGCAAGTTCGCTATCCCCTGATCCGGACATGCTCGCTGAAAAGTCATCAGCTTCCAGCACATCTTTGCCTACAATATCACCGGATCCCGAAAGGGAAACAGCGCTAATCCTTTCAAAAGGGACGGTAACCAGGATACCTTCTTTCCAATTGGAACTTTGCAGATTGTAACCTTTTTTAACTTTAATAGTGAGCTTACCATTCTTAACCTCTGTGATTATATACTCTAAAAGGTTTTCTTCTCCTTTCAGACTTATTTCACCTTCACGCCCTTTAACCAGGTCCACATCGAACCATCCGGCTACAGCGATTTCTTCATAATCTCCCACAGAGCGTTCCTCGGTGACCACTTTCCCATTTCCTTTAATCCGTTTCCCCCATTGCGCAGTACAATTCACTGTGAACAGGGCTATGGTTAATAAAAGAGCAATATTTTTCATTTCTTTAATTTTTTTCTTGGGTTATTATTGGTTTTTATTGAAAGTCACACTTCCATAGTCTGCGGTGATGTATAACTGATTTCCACTATTGGCCTGGCCGTGATAACCGGCATAGTAACGGTCACTGTTCTTAACGCGACTGATATTTACCTCAAAATCCTCTATGCCTTTTACTCCGGCATAATCCGTGGAAATCTCAAAATCAAAAGCATATGCAGGATCATATCCAATACGGATACCGGTGTAATCAGTTCTTATACTTACGTTCCCAGCATCTTCAGCCAAATTGGCGATCTTGATGGATCCATAATCGGCATTCAAATCCACATTGCCGTGTACTGTACCCAGTTTAACATTCACATAATCTCCGCTTCCGGAAACATTGTTAAGGGTTCCAACCTCCAGGCCTCCATAATCCGAAGAATAATCCAGATTTTCCATGGATTCCACCGTTGCATTGGTGTAATCCGCGTTAATTTGCAGGTTTCCGGCTTTTACTATGGTATATGTGGAGTAATCTGCAATGATTTTAGCACTGTTTACATATTCAATCCGCGATTTACTGGTATAGTCGAATCGCAATTCATTATTTCTTCCGCGTAATTCCCCGATATCAAGTCGACCGTAATCACAACTGATCTTGGCATGTCCGTCTATTCGGTCCAGTTCAATGGACCCGTAGTCATTGCTGAGGTGGACACTATTTTTCACAGGGAGTTTTATGGTATAGTTTATTTGCATACTAACCTTATTACGTTTTCCCCAACTCCACCAACCACTGTCGTTTTTATTGAATTTGGTTTTTGCCGATACCATATCACTGTTTGCCTCGAATTCAACTGTGATGTCATCTAATTTATTCTGAACCTTTTCTTCGTTGTTACCATTGGTCTTGATGTGGACCTCGATAACCACCCGGTCTTCGTTCCAGGAACTCAGGGTTAAGGTGCCATAGCTGTTATTAACTTTTAGCAAGGCGTTGGAATTTACATTGTATTCCTTATTTATGGTTTTCTCCTTGGTATACTTGCCGTTGAGTTTCCCGCCATTCGCCAAACCCATGAGGGGTACAGCCAGGAGGGCAACTAATGTATATTTAAATAGTAATGTTTTCATCATTGTAGTTATTTAAGTTTTCTATTGATTCTATTTGGTTCATTATTTCCTGTAAAAGGGATATACGGGTTTGAAAATTTTGGATCATTGCACTTAAGATCAGGTTTGCGTCTCCGCCATTTACCAGATCCTGCTCCAGGCGTTTATAATTGGCATCCAGTTTATCTAATTGTCCAAGTACTTCTGAAATCATTTGTTCCGTTTCCGGGCTGCTCTGTGCCTGCAATTCACTTACCTGTTGTTCGATCAGTGCAGTAAAGTACAATCGTGTATCAGAGACTTCAGGGGATATATCCGCAACCTGCTGCTCCATGCTTGGATTAATATTGAGCAAACTCAGCCCCAGGGCGCAAAGCAGGACTACAGATGCAGCAATGGACAGGGGTTTCCACCAGGTGCTGGGTTTTTTTCCATGGATACTGATTGTACCCTGAGCCGCATTGAGTTTGTCCAGGAAGCGCGCTTCATGTCCTGCCTTGGGTTCCTGAGTATCAAACTTTCCCTGCAATTCCTTAAAAACGTTATCTATGTTTTCCTCTTTCATGAGTTATGCGTTTATCATTCTTTTTCTTAAACTTTCTTTCGCCCTGGAGATCGTGGTACGGCAGTTGGCGTAACTGATATCCATAATCTGGCTGATCTCCTCATAATCGTATCCTTCAACTAAATGTAAGGTCAAAGAAATTCTGTAATTGTCCTTTAAATGTCTCATGGTATCCAGCACTTTTTGAGCCTTTCGTTCTGTAATACCATAATCCGTGTCAACCCCATCATTATCTTCGACCTTGTACAATATATCTTCCAATGCCACTTCATTGCGCTTTTTTTGTGTTCTGTAATGATGGATACTATTATTGATCACAATTCTTTTCAACCAGGCCCCGAAAGTCACTTCTCCTTTAAAGGATTCTAATTTTGTGAAGGCGTTCAGGAAGGAATCCTGCATCACATCTTCAGCCTCGGCAGTGTCTTTTACAATCCGCAGGGCTGTATTGTACATCGCCTTGTAATACCGGTTGTAAACTTCCAGTTGTGCTCCTTGTTTTCCGCGCATACAGTCCTGCAGTAATGCGTCAATATGTACTCGTTTTAGGCTCAAAAAGTGGAACTTTTGCTTTAGAGATGTATCAATTTAGGGAATGTTACACTTTTTGGGAAAATAATTTCAGCTTGGCACAGGAATTGTCCCTTATAAGAGACCTTAAATCGGCTACATAAGGATATATCCCAAGGTTATTGGGTTTACAGGTCTCGATTGGGGTCCAGGGCTGGAAATAAAAAGGCCCGGTTTATGACAGAATGACTGGATAATTGCATATGAAAGATTCGATATTTATAAAATTTGACAATATGACGTTTCAGGGAATAGACGAGGACTCAGAACTCATTCCCCTATTGACTCCGGAAGATGAGGAGGAAATGTACAATGAGCGCCTGCCTGAAACATTACCCATTCTTCCCCTGCGAAACACAGTCTTATTTCCCGGGGTGGTAGTGCCTATCACGGCCGGGCGTGATGCCTCCATACAATTGATTAAGGAGGCCAACAAGGGCTCCAAAGTTATCGGGGTGGTATCCCAGAAAGATGAAGCCACAGAAAATCCCGGGATAAAAGATATCAATACAATAGGAACGGTCGCACGGATCCTCAGGGTGTTAAAGATGCCCGATGGAAACACTACCGTGATTATACAGGGAAAAAAGCGGTTTGAAATTGCAGAGGTTCTCACTGAGCAGCCTTATATGATGGCTACCATAAGGGAAGCCAAGGAAGAGCAGGTTGATCAAAGCAGCAAGGAGTTCGTGGCGATCATAGAATCCATCAAAGACCTGGCGCTTACTATTATCAAGGAGAATCCGAACCTCCCCTCGGAGGCTTCATTTGCGATAAAAAATATCCAGAGCAATAGCTTTCTGATAAACTTTGTGTCCTCCAACTTAAATCTGGATGTCCATGAAAAGCAGGAATTGCTGGAAATTCCCAATCTCCAACAGCGTGCACTTGCGACGCTGAAGTATATGAATGTGGAGTATCAGAAATTGCAATTGCAGCGGGATATACAATCCAAGGTACGCAGTGATCTGGACCAGCAGCAGCGGGAATACTTTCTTCACCAACAGATGAAGACCATACAGGAAGAGTTGGGTGGGGTGTCCTACGATGAAGAGATCCAGGAAATGCAAATCCAGGCAAAGGATAAGAAATGGGGAAAGAAAGTGGAGGAGCATTTCAATCGGGAAGTAGCCAAATTGCAGCGCATGAATCCGCAGGTTGCTGAATATTCCATCCAAAGGAATTACCTCGACCTGCTCCTGGACCTTCCCTGGAACGAGTATTCTCAGGACAAATTCGATCTTATAAGAGCCTCCCGTATTCTGGATCGGGATCATTATGGCCTGGAAGATGTAAAGCGGCGTATAATTGAATACCTGGCCGTGCTCAAATTGAGAAAGGATATGAAATCTCCCATTCTTTGTCTTTATGGACCTCCGGGGGTAGGAAAAACTTCCCTGGGTAAATCGGTTGCAGAAGCACTGGGCAGGGAATATGTAAGGATGTCGCTGGGCGGATTGCGGGATGAAGCAGAAATACGTGGCCATAGGAAGACCTATATCGGCGCAATGCCCGGGCGGATTGTTCAGAGTATTAAGAAGGCGGGTACTTCTAACCCGGTCTTTATTTTGGATGAAATAGATAAACTCTCAAATTCTCATCAAGGGGATCCTTCCTCTGCCATGCTCGAAGTATTGGATCCTGAGCAAAACAAGGAATTCCACGACAACTTCCTGGAGTTGGGATATGACCTCTCTAAAGTGATGTTTATTGCCACGGCAAACAATCTGGCAACCATACAACCTGCGCTTCGAGACAGAATGGAAATTATCAAAGTAACGGGCTATACCATTGAGGAAAAGGTGGAAATAGCTAAGCGTCACCTGTTGCCCAAACAGTTAAAGGAACACGGATTGGATAGAAGCCATTTGCAAATAGGGAAACGGCAGCTGGAAAAAATTGTGGAAGGGTATACCCGTGAATCCGGGGTACGTGGCCTGGAAAAGCAAATTGCCAAGATGGTTCGCTATGCCGCCAAATCCATTGCGATGGAGGAAGCTTACGGGGTAAAAGTAACTAATGAGGATGTGGAAAAGGTGCTGGGACCAGCCAGGCTGGAACGTGACAAATACGAAAATAACGAGGTGGCCGGAGTTGTTACCGGCTTAGCCTGGACCCAGGTAGGAGGGGATATCCTATTTATCGAGTCCATTATTTCCAAAGGTAAAGGTGCTTTAAACATTACCGGTAATCTGGGAAAGGTTATGAAGGAATCGGCTACCATCGCTATGGAATACATTAAATCCAACGCGGAAAAATATGGTCTCAGGCCGGATACTTTTGAAAAGTACAATGTGCATATACATGTTCCTGAAGGAGCTACCCCCAAGGACGGACCCAGTGCCGGGATTGCTATGTTAACTTCACTGGTGTCCTTATTTACCCAAAAAAAGGTGAAAAAAAGCCTGGCGATGACCGGAGAGATTACCTTAAGGGGCAAAGTGCTGCCTGTTGGTGGGATAAAAGAAAAAATTCTAGCTGCAAAGCGGGCCCGAATAAAGGAAATTATCCTCTGCGAAGACAATCGTAAGGATGTTGAAGAGATCAAAGAGCAATATCTGAAAGGGCTTAGTTTTCATTATGTTTCGGATATGAGTGATGTGATCGATATGGCTATCACGGATCAAAAAGTGAAAAACGCCAAAAAACTTTAATCTTGCATATTTCCGATACGTAAACTTCTGAAATCTGACTATTTTTAGCCGATGCGTAAAATAACGATCGCAATTGATGGATTCTCTTCCACAGGCAAAAGTACCGTGGCGAGGCAGTTGGCGGGAGCTCTGGCTTATGCTTATGTAGATACAGGTGCCATGTATCGGGCGATTACCCTTTATGCCCTGAGATCGGGGTTTATCTCCGGGGATACGGTAGACCAAGATAGGCTTAATGCTAATTTAAAACACCTGCACATTGAATTTCGGCATAATCCGGAAACGGGCAGGTCAGATATGTATCTGAACGGTAAAAATGTAGAAAAAGAGATCCGCACCCTGGAAGTTTCAAGAGCGGTGAGTCAGGTATCTGTAATCCCGGAAGTTCGCGAAAAACTGGTTGCTTTACAGCGCAAAATGGGGGAGAATAAGGGCATCGTGATGGATGGGCGAGACATTGGCACTGTGGTATTTCCCGATGCTGAACTGAAGATATTCATGACCGCTTCTCCGGATATCCGGGCCTCAAGACGATACAAGGAACTCCTGGATCGGGGTGAAGAAGTTGCCTATGAGGAAGTACTTGAAAATGTTAGAAAAAGAGACCATATTGATGCCAACCGGTCGGTGTCACCGCTGAAACAGGCGCAAGGTGCGGTAGTTATAGATAACAGTGATATGGGCCTTGAAGAGCAATTTGAACGCTTGCATAATTTAGCACAGCAGGTGATCAGGGAAGATTAAAAAAGCGGCCACATGGGCCGCTTTTTATTTTTTACCAATTCCGGGAATTACAGATTTGGAATTATCAATTCCTGATCGGGGTAAATGAGGTCCGGATTTTTCAGGATATCCGTATTTGCCGAAAAAATCTGCTTGTACTTCATTGGATCTCCGTAATAGTGTTTGGCAATCTTACTGAGTGATTCACCGGATTTAACCACATGCCTGTGATATACAGAATTGTCTGCAACCGTAATATTGGCCATTACGTCTGAAGGTTTTTCCCCACCGATTTCTTTGATCTTATCCCATATCAAATTCTTTTCATACTGGGTTTTTGTTTCTCCTTTGATTTTGAGGACCCCATTTTCTTCGGTCACTTTACCATCTTGGACACCCAGTTTTTCCCCCAACTCAAGGACCGGTTGATATTTAGCTTTTACACTCATATTTGTTGAAATTAACGGTTAAAAATTGTTTCCCCCAAAGGTACGATTAAAACAGCTAAATATATCCTTTAACCTATTGAATACCCTTATCTCCCAGGCAAATTGACTAAAGGTTTGAAAAACAAGAATTAAATTGTATTTTTGCGCACCTTTTTGGTGAGTAATCAGGAGCGAAAAGGGACTCGTAAAACAATAATAATTTCTTCTGCAGGCATTACCTAACTCCTGGAGTTATGCAGAATACAAAGAAAAATCAGCAGATGGCTGAAGAAAAAACAACAGCACCAGAGCAGGAAACGGCTCAGGTCAAGGAAGAAAAAGTAGAAACCCCTCAGGTGGATCCACAGGAATTTTTGAAAAATTTCGACTGGGAGAAGTATGAGGAAGGTATTGAACGCGTTGAGGATTCCAAACTGGAAGAGTTTGAGAAACTCGTAGCCGAAAATTTTGTGGATACCGCTGATGAAGAGGTAGTTGAGGGAACGGTGACACACCTTACCGATCGGGAGGCGATTATCGACATCAATGCCAAATCAGAAGGGGTTATTTCTCTTAATGAGTTCCGGTACAACCCAGATTTGAAATTGGGTGATAAAGTAGAGGTACTTATTGATATCAGGGAAGATAAAAGTGGCCAATTGGTCCTTTCTCACAGAAAGGCACGCGTGATCAAAGCATGGGACCGTGTTAATGCTGCTCATGACAAGGAAGAAGTGGTTACCGGTTTTGTAAAATGCAGGACCAAAGGGGGAATGATTGTGGATGTATTTGGTATTGAAGCCTTCCTGCCCGGTTCACAGATTGACGTAAAACCGATACGGGATTACGATCAGTATGTCGGAAAGAACATGGAATTCAAGGTGGTTAAGATCAACCAGGAATTCAAAAACGTGGTTGTTTCTCACAAGGCACTTATCGAAGCCGACATCGAAGAGCAAAAACGAGAGATCATCAGCCAGCTGGAAAAAGGTCAGGTACTTGAAGGAGTAGTCAAGAATATTACTTCATATGGTGTCTTTATTGACCTGGGTGGTGTAGATGGCCTAATCCATATTACAGACCTGTCGTGGAGTCGAATCAACCATCCGAATGAAGTGGTTGAACTTGACGAGAAACTTAATGTGGTTATTCTTGATTTTGACGATAACAAATCCAGGATCCAGCTCGGGTTGAAACAACTTGAGAAACATCCTTGGGATGCTCTTGGTGATGAAATCAAGGTTGGCGACAAGGTTAAAGGTAAGGTAGTGGTAATAGCAGATTACGGTGCCTTCCTGGAAGTTGCTGAAGGTGTAGAAGGCCTGATCCACGTTTCTGAAATGAGCTGGTCTACCCATTTGCGCTCCGCTCAGGATTTTGTAAATGTTGGAGACCAATTAGAAGCCGTTGTGCTGACTTTGGATCGTGAGGACAGAAAAATGTCTTTAGGACTTAAGCAATTGACTCCGGATCCATGGACGGATATCACAACCAAATACCCTGTGGGATCTCGTCATAAAGGTATTGTCAGGAATTTCACGAATTTTGGTGTCTTTGTAGAACTGGAAGAGGGGATAGACGGACTTATTTATATTTCTGACCTGTCCTGGACTAAAAAGATAAAACATCCTTCAGAATTTGTAACTGTTGGAGATACCCTGGAAGTGGAAGTACTGGAACTGGATGTTGAAGGTCGAAAATTAAGTCTCGGCCACAAACAAACCACGGAAAACCCCTGGGACAAGTACGAGGCTGAATTTGCTTTGGGAACTGTCCATAAGGCTTCAATTACTGAAATTGTAGATAAAGGAGCGATTATTGCATTCAACGACGATATCACAGCTTTTGTTCCCCAACGCCATATGGAGAAGGAAGATGGAAAGAAATTGGCTAAAGGAGAAGAAGCAGAATTTAAGATCATTGAATTCAATAAGGACTATAAGCGCGTAGTGGCCAGCCACACCGCAATCTTTAAAGAAGAAGAACAGCGCAATGTCAGGACTGCCAAGAAAAAGGCAGCTGCAGCAGCCGAGGAAGCAAAACCAACACTTGGGGATGCCAACGAGCAACTACAGGCGCTGAAGGATAAAATGGAAGCTGACAAGAAAAAGTAAGCTTTCTTTGCTTGACTGATTTAAGAGAAACCCCGGTACTTTACCGGGGTTTTTTTATGGCATGGAATTCAATACTTCTCTCCCCCTGTAAATAACAGATTGACAAGAATTGTCTATTTTTGCCATTGAACATGATGGTATACCTGCCCATGAGCCAAAAAGTACTACTTTCTTCCAAAGAAATACACATCATCCTTCATCGTTTGGCTTGTCAATTATTAGAAAATCATCTTGATTTCCATAACACGGTACTCATTGGGTTGCAACCCAGGGGAATCTACGTAGCAGAACGCCTGGCCAAAATCCTGAAAGAAGATTACAAGGTCAGGGATATTGAATTGGGCTACCTGGATATCACCTTTTACCGTGATGATTTCAGAAGGGGTGAAAAGACGCTGGAAGCCAACACCACAAAAATTAATTTCCTGGTGGAGGGTAAGGATGTAGTCCTGATTGATGATGTATTGTATACGGGAAGAAGTATCCGTGCAGCACTGACAGCCATTCAGTCGTTTGGCCGTCCAAGGGCTATCGAATTACTTACCCTGATCGATCGCAGGTTTAGCCGGCATTTGCCTATACAACCGGATTACAGGGGCAGGCAGGTAGATGCAATAAATGAGGAGCGTGTTCAGGTGGTTTGGTCTGAGCATCCGGATGAAGATGTTATATATTTGATAAATAATTAAATATGAGTGAGTTAAGTGTAAAACACCTGTTGGGGATTAAGTACCTTAAGGAAGAAGACATTCAACTCATATTTGAGACTGCAGATCATTTTAAGGAGGTTATCAATCGCTCTATAAAAAAGGTTCCTTCCTTGCGCGACATTACCATTGCCAACATTTTCTTCGAGGACAGCACCCGTACCAAATTGTCTTTTGAACTTGCCGAAAAACGATTGTCAGCCGATGTGATTAACTTTTCAGCTGGCCAGTCCTCCGTTAAGAAAGGGGAAACACTTATTGACACGGTGAATAATATCCTGTCCATGAAGGTGGATATGGTGGTTATGCGGCATCCCAACCCCGGAGCCGGGATATTTCTTTCAAAAAATGTGGAAGCGTCAATAGTCAATGCAGGAGACGGTGCACATGAGCACCCGACACAGGCCTTGCTCGACTCATATTCAATACGGGAGCGTTTGGGGGATGTAGCCGGTAAAAATGTTGTTATTGTTGGGGATATCCTGCATTCCAGGGTAGCCTTATCCAATATTTTCGCTTTAAATCTACAGGGAGCCAAAGTAAAGGTTTGCGGCCCCAGAACCTTATTGCCAAAATATGTTGAAACCCTCGGGGTTGAAGTAGAAACCGATCTGAAAAAGGCCCTGAAATGGTGTGATGTAGCCAACATGCTCAGGATACAAAAAGAGCGTATGGACCTGAGTTATTTTCCATCTACAAGGGAATATACGCAGCAGTATGGAGTAAACAAGGCCGTACTCGAGAGCCTTGATAAAGAAATTGTAATTATGCACCCAGGCCCAATAAACCGCGGTGTTGAAATAACTACTGACGTGGCAGACTCCGGACAATCCATCATCCTGGATCAGGTGGAAAACGGTGTGGCAATCCGCATGGCGGTTATTTATCTGTTAGCTTCAAAAATAAAATAATGCAGTATGATCTTTGATAAGGAGGGTAGTACCACCATCGTTTTTCAGGAGAATATCGCCCTTGAAAAATTTTTGGAAAACCTGAACAATGCGTACCACAAAATTAAGGATGATCATCTGATCATTAATCTGTTTTCATTTTCATTCTTAAACGCCAATGACCTCCTTGAATTTTTGCATTTGTCAAATACCCACCGGGGCAGTAAGAAGTCATTTGTTTTGGTAACCAAGAAGGTCCCTTTTGATGAAGTACCTGATGAAATCTGTGTTGTACCATCTATACAGGAAGCCCGGGATATAATAGAGATGGAAGAGATAGAAAGAGACCTTGAACTGTAAATATGGGGTACAAGCTGGAACAACCCACTAAAACCTTACCTGGAGTTACTTCCCAGGTATATAACAGCAATAAGGTATTTTTTCTCGGGGGGATCATCTCTTCCGCAAACCAGGATCAGGCATGAAACTGCACATCCTTGGTTGTTATGCCGCTACCCCCAGGACAATGTCCAATCCCACCTCACAGGTACTTGAAATTAAAAACCATTTGTTTCTTATTGATTGTGGTGAAGGGACCCAGGTGCAACTTCGAAAGCATAAGATTAAGTTCTCCCGCATAAGCCATATTTTTATTTCCCACTTGCACGGGGACCATTTTTTTGGACTACCCGGGCTTATATCAACCTTTCGTTTACTGGGACGGGAGAAGGAATTGCACATTTATGGTCCTGAAGGAATAAAAGAGGCCATTACCCTTATGCTAAAGCTTGGGAAATCCTGGACCAACTATCCCTTGATATTTCATGAATTAACCAAAAACAGCTCAGAAAGGATATTTGAAGATGACAAGGTTTTTATAGACACCATACCGCTGGATCACCGTATTTATACCAATGGCTTTCTCTTTCGTGAAAAACAGGGGGAACGAAAACTCAATATTGAAGCAGTTAAAAAATATCCGATTGACCAGGCGTATTATCGCAAGATCAAGACGGGGGAAAATGCGGTCTTGGAAGATGGGCAGATAATAAGAAATGAAGAATTAACTTTTGATCCGCCAAGGCCCTGGAGTTATGCCTATTGTAGTGATACTGCTTTCAAGCCGGAGTTGGTATCAAAATTAAAGGGAATCCGGGTCATGTACCACGAGGCCACTTTTCTCGATTCAGAGAGCCATCTGGCAAAAGCCACCCGGCACGCAACAGCCCGGCAGGCGGCAACCATCGCACGGGATGCCGGGGTTGAAACCCTGATCCTGGGGCACTTTTCAACGCGATATAAGGAGATATCTGCCTTTGCTGAGGAGGCGGAAAGCATTTTCCCCGGAGTATTACTCGCAGACGATGGGAAACAGTTTGTGTTTTAGCTATAGGCATTTTCTATAAAATACCTGATTATCTTGCGGAAGGTTTTATAATTCATCATCTTTTTGTCAACTTTGCAGTACCTGAAGTGGAAAGGAAAGGCAGATATGGATGACTTGCATAATTACCGTAAATCCTACGGCAAAAGTAACCTGCATGAGGATTCGATTACAGACAATCCTATTGCTCTGTTCCAAAAATGGTTTTACGAGGTAGAAGATAACGGTTCAATAGATGAACCCAATGCCATGACCGTTTCTACACTAGGCCTCGACGGCTACCCCAAATCTCGGGTAGTGCTGTTAAAAAAATATACCCACGAAGGTTTTATTTTCTATTCCAATTACGAAAGTGAAAAAGGCCTGGCTATAGCAGAGAACCCCGGGGTTTGCCTTTCTTTTTTCTGGCCGGTTATGGAGCGGCAGGTAATCATAAAAGGAGATGCAGAAAAACTTGCGGAGAACCTGTCCGATGGATATTTTGAATCGCGACCGGAGGGCAGTAAATTAGGGGCTATAGTTTCGCGTCAAAGCGAGGTGATTGCCTCCAGGGAAGCCCTGGATGAGTCCCTTCAGGAATTGGAAAAGGCCTACAAAGGAAAGGAAATACCCCGTCCTGAATATTGGGGCGGATATCTTGTTAGACCCCATTCTATTGAATTTTGGCAGGGCAGGCCCAACCGGTTGCACGACAGGATTCGGTTTACGCTTCAGGAGGATTACAATTGGAAAATTGAACGCCTTGCCCCTTAAATAGGAATATATCCCAATAGGAATTGGGAATGGATCAAAAACAACAACCTATGAAAAATTTAATTCTGGTACGCCATGGAAAGTCTTCCTGGGATTTTGATGTAAATGACCGGGACCGGCCATTAAAATTGAGGGGGATAAAGGACGGGCATACAGTTGCCAATGTGTTTAAAACTAAGGCAGGGCTAAAACCGGACAAGATTTTTACAAGTCCTGCAAATCGCGCTTTACACACCTGTATGATTATTTGCAGGAACCTGGAATACCCTTTGGAAAATGTGGATATCCAACCGGAATTGTACGACTTTTCAGGAGAAAGGCTGATGCGGTTTGTCAAAGGCCTTGAAGATTCCCTGCAGACCGTGGCGGTCTTCGGGCATAACTACGCCCTTACCAATGTAGCCAACCAATGGGGTAACCGTCATTTGGATAATGTACCTACTTCGGGCCTTGTCCATATCAAATTTCCGGCAGACCGCTGGGCTTCACTGGAAAAAGGATCTACAGAATTGGTGTTATTTCCCAAAGAGCTTCGATAATGGCGATTCATAAATATCAGTATATAAATCGCGAAATCAGCTGGCTCCAGTTTAATGAAAGGGTATTGCAGGAAAGTGCAGATCAGAATGTCCCCTTAATAGAACGGCTGCGGTTTTTGGGGATTTTTTCCAATAACCTGGACGAATTTTTTAAGGTTCGGTATGCCACCGTTAAGCGAATCGTACTTGCCGGAAAGAAAGGGAAAAGTGTGCTGGGGGGAGAAACTGCCAAGGAATTACTGGCGGCCATCACGAAGATCGTTATTGAACAGCAAACCAAGAGTCTGGAATACCTGCACGACATCGAAAAAGAACTGGAATCACATCATATTTATGTAATCAAGGAATCAGAATTAACACAAAAACAGGCGGATTATGTAGTACGCTATTTTGTACAGCACGTTAGCCCCCAGTTGATGACCCTAATTCTCAATGACCTTACAAAATTCCCCACATTAAAGGATGCGGCGGCTTATTTGGTTGTTAAGATGGTTATGAAATCCGAAGAAGATGAAGCAGATACCGGGATACAAAAAGAAAAAAGATACGCCCTCATAGAAATTCCAAAGGCCATCCATCGATTTATCGTCCTTCCCAAGGAAGGAGAAAAGCGGTTTATAATCATTCTAGATGACCTGATTCGCTATTGCCTGGACCGGATCTTTTCCATGTTTGAATATGAATCCATTTCCGCTCATATGATTAAAATTACCCGTGATGCCGAATTGGATATTGACAATGACCTTAGCAAGAGTTTTATCGAAAAACTCTCTACCAGTGTAGCGGGAAGAAAAATCAGTGATCCTGTTCGTTTTATCTACGATAAGAAAATTGCTCCGGATACCCTTCAATTTCTGAAGGATAAAATGAATACTCACGATACCGACAGTATCATTCCGGGAGGCCGATACCACAATCGGAAAGACTATATGAGTTTCCCGAGTCTGGGCAGGGAAGACCTCCTTTATGAAAAGATCACTCCCTTACAGATCAAGGGATTAAGTCTGGAATCCAGTCTGTTCGAGGCCATTGCAAAAAAGGACTACCTCATGTATGTTCCTTACCATACTTTCTCCTACCTCATTAAATTCCTGAGGGAAGCGGCTCTGGATCCCAACGTAAGGAGTATTAAAATCACCATTTACCGACTGGCAACAGATTCCCAGGTGATCTCATCCCTGATCAATGCCGCAAAGAATGGTAAGCAAGTAACGGTACAAATC
>JABDRK010000022.1 GCA_013041785.1 Eudoraea sp. | reverse complement strand
AACATCACCCGATTTTGGATTTTATAGCTCTTCTCCTCCAGAAGCTTAAAAAATCCGTTTATCCCCTTAAAATATTCGTTACCCTCCCAGACGAGCTCTTTTTGATCCTCACTAAGCTGAAACCAGGGTTTATGTATGGGAAAATCAAATTTATAGGCGGCATTGACCAATTGGTCGCGATACCAACTCATGCTTTCCCCTCGCCAGGGAAAAACAGCATTTTCATATACCGACAGCGCTGTATTGGGAATAACCAGATCTTCGTCTATTCCTATAACATCCCCATATCCCTCGCAACGGGGGCAGGCCCCATAGGGGTTATTAAAACTAAAGAGGTGAACATTAGGTTCCAGAAAAGACATGCCATCCAGTTCAAAGCGGTTGCTGAACATTTGGATATTTTTCCCGTCGAGATCGCTGATCAGGCAGTTGCCCTTCCCCTCAAAAAAGGCGTTGTCGATGGCATTGGCCAGGCGGTTAAAGAAATCTTCATCCTCTTTTTTCACAATCCGGTCGACCACCAGAAAGAAATCAGGCCCTATATTGTCAGGGGCGTCTTCAATCCGGATAACCTTCCCCTTATATTGGATCCTTGCATACCCCTGTTTGGAGAGCAAAGCCAGGGATTTAATCGGATCCCGATCCTCGGAAATATGGATAGGGGCCAATAACAAGAGTTTGCTGTTATTTTCAAACCCCTTTACATAATCAATTACGTCGCTAACCGTATGCTTTTTGACCTGATTTCCTGAAACAGGAGAGTAGGTCGTTCCAATCCGGGCATACAACAACTTGAGGTAATCGTAAATTTCCGTAGTGGTCCCTACGGTTGACCTCGGATTACTGGTATTTACCTTCTGTTCAATGGCTATAGCCGGGGCTATACCTTTAATATAATCGACTTTGGGTTTATTTAATTTGCCCAAAAATTGCCGGGCATAGGCAGAGAGACTCTCCACATACCTTCTTTGGCCTTCTGCATACAAGGTGTCGAAAGCCAGACTGGATTTGCCTGAACCGCTCAGACCAGTAATCACCACCAATTTGTTCCTTGGGATGACCACATCAATATTCTTGAGGTTGTGAAGTTTAGCCCCTTTTATGATTATGTTTTCCTTTGGATTTACCTCTGTAATTGCGGTCATGGCAGTCTCTGAACTTGCAAAGATAAGATATGTTGCGATCAATAACCACCGCCCGCGAAAGGACTTTTATTTGATCAAATCCGGAGGAAGATTTGTTTGTAAGGAGAGTTTTTGTCTATATTTGAGATGTAATTCCAAAATACCAAAGCCTATAGCTATACTATTACTTTTTTGATTTTTTGCCTGAATAACTGACTTCCTTTCGGTTTAGAAAGGCACCCAAGTTGAACCAAAAAAAGTAATACGTATGGATCTACAGATCGACGACTCGGTATTAGTGAGCGACTACATGAGCGGTGATGAGCGCGCCCTGGAAATTCTGATCAACAGACACAACCAACGACTTAGCAGCTTTATTTACTCCAAAGTACAGGACAGGGAGGTTACTGAAGATATTTTTCAGGATACCTTTATGAAAGTGATTCGAACCCTGAAGCGGGGATCGTATAATGAGGAAGGCAAGTTCTTGCCCTGGGTTATGCGTATCGCATACAATCTGATCATGGACCATTTTCGCAGGAATAAAAGATTACCAAAATTCCAGTCTAATGGCGACTTCAATATCTTCTCGGTAATTGGTGATGAACAACTAAATGCAGAAAGCCAATTGATCAAGGATCAGATCGACTGTGATTTGGAACAGTTAATCGAGGAACTCCCTGAAGACCAGAAAAAGGTTCTTTTTATGCGCATATACCAGGACATGAGTTTTAAGGAAATCGCTGAAAATACTGGGGTTAGCATCAATACAGCCCTGGGCAGGATGCGGTATGCACTCATCAATATCCGGAAGGTCATAGAGCGTAATGACATAGTTTTGACGAATTAATCCGCCTTAGGTCGACTAAAACCATGTATCCCATAACACTTGCGTTATTTAGATATAACAATAGTGATTATGGAACATAGCTACACACAATATCAAAATGGTTGCAAACTCGTAAGCACCCGACAGCACAGAATAAAATTCCTGATGGATTATTCAAAGTCCCTCAACGTTGTTACCCATAAGGGAATGACCTTTGAAAACAACCTGAATTAGAAATAAGCCAAGACATTTATATCATAGTGAGGATTTAAAATCCCTTGAGTACAGCGCTCAAGGGATTTTTTTTGTGATTCCATAAAGAGCAGGTTCCGATTTGTCCCAAATTGAAAGGCCGGGGGTAACTTTAATTTACTTCGTTTATTGTGCTGTTTTTCTTAAAAACGGGTGTTTACATCAAAAATCTGGGGTTTGACAACATACTTTTTCCATCAGGCACCCATTTCTCTACTTTAGATCTGGATTTAAAACCCAAGATAATAGTCAGAAATCAATAACACATCCCAGCTTCGGCAAAGGGAAATAACCTTAACCAGAAATACTACCATGCAACATCCAATAGAAGACTCAATCTTAGTTCAGGATTACATCAGCGGAGATGAAAAAGCACTAGAGGTATTAATTAACCGTCATAACCAAAGGATCACAAGCTTCATTTATTCAAAGGTTATGGATCGCGATGTAGCTGAAGATATCTTCCAGGATACGTTTATTAAAGTAATTAAAACCCTGAAAAAAGGTACGTATAGTGAAGAGGGTAAATTCCTGCCCTGGGTAATGCGTATTGCGCATAACCTTATTATTGATTTTTTCCGCAAGAACAAAAGGATGCCGAGGTTTGAAGGAAATGAAGAATTCAATATATTTTCTGTTTTAGGGGATGACAAATTAAATGCCGAAAAGCAACTGATCAAGGATCAAATTGACAGTGACTTGTCTAAATTAATTGAGGAACTGCCCGATGATCAGAAAGAAGTTCTCGTAATGCGTATCTACAGGGATATGAGCTTTAAGGAAATCTCAGAAAACACCGGAGTAAGTATTAATACTGCTTTGGGAAGAATGCGCTATGCCTTAATCAACCTCAGAAAAATTATCGAAAGGCATAATATCGTCTTAACGAACTCCTAAATAAAAAATTCTTTCTTTTAGGCGGAGCAATAATTCCATAATAGTCGCGTTATTTTAACATAACTAGACTATTATCGTATGGAAAAAATTTACTCTGCTGAAAGAAACACAAGTAAA
This sequence comes from Eudoraea sp., assembly GCA_013041785.1. Taxonomy (GTDB): domain Bacteria; phylum Bacteroidota; class Bacteroidia; order Flavobacteriales; family Flavobacteriaceae; genus Lentiprolixibacter. Next base: position 6,170 of record JABDRK010000022.1, on the reverse strand, counting down.
CTGGCTAAAGCGCGACCGGAAACCATTCAGTTTTTATTGAATTATTCCAGATCCATGAGACCAGTGCGATACAAAAAATTTGTTTTCGAATCCAATATGAACTAAAAAAGGCCGGTTTAACCGGCCTTTTTTCTTTTTAGGTATTCCTTAATTACCGATTTTCTCCCTATTGTTTTGGTAATGATATCCTTATTGAGGTCCCAGCCACGGGCCGGTGAGTATTCACGCCCATACCAGATTATTTGCAAATGAAGTTTGTTCCATAAATCCTTGGAAAACAGCCGCTTGGCATCTTTTTCTGTTTGTACTACATTTTTTCCATTGGAAAACCCCCAGCGATACATTAACCTGTGGATATGCGTGTCTACAGGAAAAGCCGGGATTCCAAAAGCCTGGGAAACCACGACACTGGCTGTTTTGTGACCCACCCCGGGTAATTCTTCCAATAGCACCAATTCCCTAGGGACCTCGCCCGAGTAACGCTCAATAAGTATACGGGAAAGTCCGTGTATGGCCTTGGATTTGGAGGGGGAAAGCCCAACCGGTTTGATGATTTCCCGAATCTCATCCACAGTTAACTTTACCATATCAAATGGATTATTCGCTTTTTGAAACAATAAAGGGGTAATCTGGTTTACCCTTACATCGGTACTTTGGGCTGAGAGCAATACGGCAATAAGCAGCGTATAGGGGTCTCTGTGGTCCAGGGGAACAGGAATTTCCGGATAAAGCGTATCAAGGGTTTTAATTGTGAATGCTACTTTTTCGGCCTTGGTCATTTTTGTATTTTTGGCTTTCTGAAGGATTGCGAAATTAACTAAAAAATTGACTATGAAAACACTGAAAGCCGGTGAAAAAGTGCCGGAATTTACAAGCTTTGATCAGGACGGAAATGAAGTAAAACTATCGGATTATCAGGGTAAAAAGCTAATCGTCTTCTTTTACCCCAAAGCCAACACCCCGGGATGTACAGCCGAGGCATGCAACCTCCGGGACCATTATGCTGAGCTACAGGCTGCCGGATTTGAGCTGTTGGGGGTTAGCGCTGATTCTCAAAAAAAACAGGCTAATTTCAGAAATAAGTATGAATTTCCTTTCCCGCTTCTTGCAGATGAGGATCACACCATTATTAATGCCTTTGGTGTTTGGGGTCCGAAAAAATTCATGGGTCGGGAATACGACGGAATTCACAGAAAGACTTTTATAATTGATGGAGATGGGGTAGTGGAACGCGTTATCGACAAGGTAAAGACCAAAGATCACGCAGCACAGATTTTATAAAAGAAGAGATTCGGTAATATACAGGCCCTGGAAAGTAGATTCAGGGCTTTTTTATTCCAGTTTTTCAGCGAGCACTCCGCCTGTGAAGAGCTTATTCTCCATAATAATGTCAGCAACGCCTTCTGGCAGCATTTCCTGCCAGCCTTCCTCACCACTGATAATCTTTTTAAAGACATCTCTGGAGAAGATGTGCATAATCTCCGGATCGTAGTCAATAATGTCCATTACCTTTCCATTATATTTAAAGAACTTGTAGAGTTCTTTCATCCTCGGATGCACCTTTACGTTGTTACTGGTCATTACCTGACCGGTTTCCGGATTCTTCATGGGGTAGAGATATACCTTGAGATCCTTAAAGAAGAGCTTTCCAAAGGCTTCCAGGATACCACCACTCAGATGGCGGTAATATTTTTCATCGAATATATCTACCAGGTTGTTGACACCCATGGTAAGGCCCATACGGGCTTTGGTATAGTTGCTGAAATATTCTACCAATTTGTAATATTCCCTGAACTTGGATATCATCACCTGATGACCCAAAGAACAAAGCAATTCAGCACGGTCCAGGAAATCCCGTTCATCAATTTCCCCGGAGGCTTTCAGGTTATCCAAGGTAATCTCAAAAATGACTATGGTTTTTTCCTCTTCAACGGTCTGCTCCCGGATGAATATGTCGTAGGACTTCTGAAACATATCCATATTCACCTTGGTTACCGGACGAAAACTTCCCCTGAGCGCCAGGATGTTCTTCTTATAAAGAATGGCTGCGGGCAGCAGGTTATTTCCATCAGGCCCAAACATCACCGCGTCGGTCATATCGTTGCGGATCAACTGCAGGCTTATCAGGCGATTGTCTACATCCCTGAAGTTGGGTCCGTCAAAGTTTACCATATCAATCTCCAGGGTATCCCTGTCGATATGGTCATATAAATATTTTAAAAGTTTTTTGGGTTTGTTGTACTTGTAAAAGGCCCCATAAATAAGATTTACCCCTACAATTCCCAGGGTTTCCTGCTGTAGCCGGGCTTCGTTCTGTTTAAAACGAACATGCAATATGATTTCATCAAAATCCTTTTGTTTGGGATCCAGCTGGAAGCGAATCCCTACCCAGCCATGGCCTTTATAGCGTTTTGAGAAATCAATGGTCGCCACAGTGTTGGCATAGGCAAAGAAAAGTCGGTCAGGATGCTCTTTTCGGCTAATCCGCTGCTCTGTGAGTCTCATCTCGTGCTCGAGCATTTTTTTCAACCTGCTCTGCGTCACGTAGCGCCCATCTGTTTCTATACCGTAGATAGCGTCACTAAAAGCCTTGTCATAAGCACTCATGGCTTTGGCAATAGTCCCGGAAGCTCCCCCTGCCCTAAAAAAATGTCGGGCGGTTTCCTGCCCGGCGCCAATTTCTGCAAAAGTTCCGTAAATATCTGGATTCAGATTAATGCGAAGGGTTTTGGCTTTGATGGAAGGAACATTCTCAAACGCCGGATCTCTCTTAAAAACTGAAGCCATTCGTTGTGGAGTCTTACATAACAAAGGTAATAAGATTGGATAAGCTATTAAATAATTTAGTTATAAATTTGAATTAAATAGACTACGGGTTGAAGATCACATTTTTGGGTACCGGGACATCGCAGGGTATCCCTGTCATTGGGAGTTCTCACCCTGTTTGCCTTAGTAAAAACCCAAAAGACAAAAGGTTACGGGTGTCAGTAATGGTATCCTGGGATGAATATACCTACGTTATTGATTGCGGGCCCGACTTTCGACAACAAATGCTCACCCACAAGGTAGACCGTCTGGATGGTATTTTATTTACCCATGAACATGCAGACCATACTGCCGGTATTGACGATATCAGGCCATTTTTCTTCAGGCAGGGAGACATCCCCATCTATGCTCAGGAACGCGTTGTGGAAGAATTAAAGCGAAGATTTGACTATATTTTCGCCGATGAGAACCGCTATCCCGGGGCTCCGGCTGTATATGTAAATCCGGTGGAGAAAAACACCCCGTTTACCCTTGGAAATCTGGAAGTAATACCCATTGAGGTATTTCACAACCGTTTGTCTGTCTTCGGATATCGTCTGGGAGACTTTGCCTATCTCACGGACGTCAAAACCATCAAACAAGAAGAAACGGATAAACTGAAAGGGGTTAAAGTATTAACAGTTAATGCGTTAAGAAAAGAACCTCACCATTCACATTTTAATCTGGAGGAAGCACTGAAATTTGTGCAAAAGGTTGGTCCGGAGCGGGCATATTTTACCCATATCAGCCATCATATGGGATTTCATGAAGAAGTAGAACAAGAATTGCCTGATGGCGTATATCTGGCATATGATAACTTAATAGTTTCGATTTGATATGAAGAGCAGAATTTTCCTTTACCTGTTTGTATTTGCAGCTTTAATTTCCCTGTATCTCGCAATCAGCAGTAGTCGTAGGGTTAAGAGCAGTGATTTACAACTTAAGAATATGGAACAAAAACTGGATCGGCTCAGCGACAGTTTGCAGGATGCCCGCTTGGAGGTATTGGACATGCAATATTTTTCCCTGGAAAACAACGACGATGCCCTGGTTTATTACGATCATTTGCGTTTGGAAAATCCATCCCGATACATTGCGGATAAGTTATTGGAAACCAATGAAAAAAAGGGGGATAATCCGTTAATCCCTTACGAAGGGATGGAGAACAGCTTTAAAATAAACAAGATCAAGATCCTCAATCACAAATGGATCATTGCTGATTTTTCCGATGGAAAATACTGGGGGGAGCTTTTGATCAACTATGAGCTAAAGGATGATCTGAGCGTTGAATTTACCCTAACCGACCATTTGTTGTATACCCGGAATTAATCCAGCCTTTCTTCCAGCCATTTTTTAAAGGAATGGAAATTCTGTGGTGCCACACCATGGCCCACCGGATACTCCTCAAAAGTAACCTGGATATTTAACTGACTCAACAAATCCTGAGACATATACGCCCATTCCGGAGGGATAACCTGGTCTAACTGTCCGTGAGACGCATAAATCTGCAAGGTACTGTGGTCTTTTTGCTGGTATTGGTCTATTAGCAGGTTTTGATCTATATATCCGCTCAGGGCGATCAGATTTTTGATTTTTTCCGGGTAGGAAAGGGCTATTGAGTAACTCAGTACCGTGCCCTGGCTAAATCCAAGCAGGTTTATATTGGTTGTATCCAGTCCATAGGTTTCACAGGCCTCATCTATAAACTTCAGAATGAGTTCCCGAGACCTAACCGCTTGCTCTACATCGCTCCAGCGGCCATGGGAGGCTTCAAAATTAATAGCGTACCAGGCGTTGCCAAACGGGGGCAGGGGTATGGGAGCCCTTGCCGATATGACACATAAAATCTCAGGAAGCTCGGGAGCAAAGGAGAACAAATCCTCCTCATTGCTGCCATATCCATGAAAAAGAAAAAGCACCGGAGGTTTTCCGGTTTTTAGGTTTGAAGGCCTTATCAAATGCGTTAATGATAGGGGAGCAGTGGTCATATTACTGAATAAACGTGAACCATTTTTGAAAGTATCTGCCCACGAGAGGGACTTCCTGTTGTTTGTTGTTGATGGCGCTAATAAACCCATAGAACCAGAGCACAACATAGAAGATATAGAGGGCATACCAGGCATACTCATTGAACCATACGCTAAGGAACAACCCACAGCCTATGAATACTAAATGTAATCCAAAGGCCTGCCGTGTATGAAAACGCGCGAACTCATGTTTGGGTTCGGCATTCATGCTGATAGCAATTAATGCCCCCAAAATGGTTAGATAAGCAACTATCGCAGTAGTTTTTCCGGGTAAGGCAGTCTTCATTTTGCGAAAATTCTTGAAGTTTGTAGCGCTAGCAGATCAAGTCAGGATTTGGTCTCTGAGGATTATTCCATATACCGTTCCTTTCAGGGATGCATCCAGATACATGCTGTTTTTAGACGTAGACAATAGATGTTCTGTATCCACGGTGTATTGCATTTCCGGGTTAAACAGGGTCAGATTGGCTGGGCTTCCTTCCTGGATTTTTGGAGTTTCAAGACCAAAGCGTTCCCGGCCTCTGCCCAGCAGCTCCACTGCTTTTTCCAGGCCAAATAAGGAATTAAGGACTCCAAATCCATGTTCCAACCCCAATGAGCCATAAGCGGCAAGATCAAATTCCACCCGCTTCTCTTCGATATCCATAGGGGAATGGTCTGTAGTGACAAAGTCAATTACCCCCGATTTAAGGCCCTTAATCAGGGCGCGCGAATCTTTCATTGTTCTGAGGGGTGGGATTACTTTAAAGTTGCTGTTAAATTCTTCTAAAGCCTCATCCTGGAACCACAGATTGTGAATGGCCACACTGGCACTTACATCCAGCCCCTTTTTTTTGGCAGCCTCTATCAGGGAAGCAGATTTGGCCGTGGAAATAGTTGGTATATGTAAGCTTCCCCCGGTGTATTCCAAAATCGCTAGATCTCTTGCCACCTGAATTTCTTCAGCCAGTGCCGGGATGCCTTTTAGCCCCAGTCGTGTAGAAACCTCCCCTTCACTAACCACTCCTTTACCTGAAACTTGCATATCCAGCGGAAAGGAAAAAACAACTCCGCCAAAATTTTGCGCATATTGCAGGGCAATTTTCAACAGATTACCGTTATGCACAGGGGCTTTGTAATCATAAAAGCCTACGGCCCCTGCCTTTTTCATGTCATAGATTTCCGCCAGTTCTTTCCCCTCACTTTTAACTGTCAGCGCCCCAAGGGGGTAACCTTGTGAAACGGAGCTTTTACCAGCCTGCTTTAAAAAGACTATATCACTACTGCTATCCGGTATGGGGTGGGTGTTGGGATTCAGAATTAGCTCGGTAAAACCGCTTTTACCGGCAACTTCAAGGC
>JABDRK010000017.1 GCA_013041785.1 Eudoraea sp. | reverse complement strand
AAGACCGAGGAGTTTCACGATTTCAGGGGATTTGCTGGTAAGGTATACGGGGGTTCTTTTAAGGTGGGAGATAAGGTGACGGTCTTGCCGTCAGGTAACCAGTCTAAAATTAAGGGAATCCATTTTTTCGACAAGGCCTATACCAAGGCTGAGGTGGGGAATTCAGTAACCTTTACCCTGGAAGACGAAATCAATATTACCCGTGGGGATATGTTGGTCAAAACAGGGCAATTGCCCCAGGTGGAAAGAGAAATAGAGGCAACAGTATGCTGGATGGATACAAAACCACTGCTTCCCGGTTCCAAGTATATACTGCAGCACAATACCAACCGGGTTTTGTCCAAAATTGACGCTATTCGACATACCATTGCTACGGACTATTCCGGTAACGAACCGGCTAATAGTATGGTGCTGAATGAGATCGGAGAAACTTCCTTAAAATTGAGCAAGCCCATTTATTTTGATGCGTATCGGGATAACAAAACGAACGGAGCTTTCATCCTGATTGATCCACAGACCAATACCACCGCAGGGGTTGGTTTTATCAATTAACCCTGGTATGCTAAAAAGACAGTGAATTACTTGGTTATCCACTACTTGTAGGTTTTCTTTGTAGCAGTTCTTTATTAATTATAAACTTGTTATCAAGAAAGGTGGAGGGAATAGACCCGTTGAAACCTTAGCAACCCTTTCGTGGCAAAGAAGGTGCTACATTCTATCCTGACCGGAATAGATAACAGGAAAATTCCTCTGGGCTTTCCTTTTATTTCTTGATTTCAGCAAAATATGGGCTTACAAATGCAGAGTATTCAGGACATTCTGGAAGAACGGATATTGGTATTGGATGGGGCTATGGGCACCATGCTGCAGCAGTATCAGTTTACGGAGCAGGACTACAGGGGATCACGATTTAAGGATTGGGAACTTGCCCTGCAGGGGAATAACGACCTGTTAAGCCTCACACAACCTGATGCCATTGCAGCAATACACCGCCAATACCTGGAGGCAGGTGCTGATATTATTGAAACCAATACCTTTTCCGCTACATCCATTGCCATGGCCGATTACGGAATGGAGGATTTGGTTACGGAAATGAATCGTGAATCGGCAAAAATTGCCAAACGGGTTGCCATGGAATTTTCTTCTCAGAATCCCGAAAAACCGAGATTTGTGGCGGGGAGTATCGGACCTACAAATAAAACGGCGAGCATGTCCCCGGATGTAAATGACCCTGGATTCCGGGCCATCTCTTTTGAGGAATTGAGAATAGCGTATCGCGAACAGGTGGAAGCACTTATCGAGGGCGGGGTGGATCTTTTACTGGTGGAAACGGTTTTTGATACCTTGAATGCAAAAGCAGCCCTTTTTGCCATAGCTGAAGTTAAAGAGAAGTTAGCACTGGATATTCCCGTAATGGTAAGTGGCACCATTACAGATGCTTCTGGAAGAACCTTATCCGGGCAGACAGCAGAGGCCTTCCTGATTTCCATATCGCATTTACCCTTATTGTCTGTAGGGTTTAATTGTGCACTGGGTGCGAGTCAGTTAACCCCTTATCTTCACGTCCTGGCAAACAAATCGCTTCATGCGGTTTCTGCACATCCTAATGCCGGGTTACCCAATGCCTTTGGAGGCTATGATCAAACTCCTGAAGAAATGGCAGAACAGATTAAGGAATACCTGGAAAAGGGCCTGGTGAATATTGTGGGAGGTTGCTGTGGGAGCACTCCGGAGCACATTCGTGCTATTGTTGAATTGGTCAAGGATTATAAGCCGCGATCGTTGTACGTGAATCGTTGAACGACTTTATCAAATATTTTAAGAATCGATAATGGCCCATAACCAACCACAAACCATCAAAAACTTCAAACGCTATCTGCGACTCAGCGGCCTGGAACCCCTGGTGGTTACCCCGGAGTCGAATTTCATCAATGTTGGAGAACGGACCAATGTATCGGGATCACGTAAATTCCTGCGGCTTATAAAAGAGGGAAATTTTACGGAGGCCCTGGAAATTGCCCGTCATCAGGTTGAGGGAGGAGCACAGGTAATCGATGTCAATATGGACGACGGCCTTATTGATGGCAAAGAAGCTATGGTCCGGTTCCTGAACCTGGTTATTGCCGAACCTGATATTGCCCGTGTGCCCATTATGATCGATAGTTCCAAGTGGGAAATTATTGAGGCAGGGCTACAAGTGGTACAGGGTAAATGTGTGGTCAATTCCATCAGTTTGAAGGAAGGGGAAGAGGAGTTCATCAGACAAGCCCGGCTTATTCGTCGGTATGGAGCGGCTGTTATTGTGATGGCTTTTGATGATGTAGGCCAGGCAGACAATTATGACAGGCGTATCGAAATCGCCAAACGCTCATACGATATTTTGGTAAATGAAATAAAATTTCCGCCCGAGGATATCATTTTTGACCTCAATATCTTCCCGGTGGCCACGGGTATGGAAGAACATAAACGAAATGCCCTTGATTTTATTGAAGCTACCTCCTGGGTACGACAAAACCTGCCCTATTGCAGCGTTAGCGGGGGAGTGAGCAATGTCTCTTTCAGCTTTCGGGGTAATACCGTTGTGCGGGAGGCAATGCATTCTGTTTTCCTCTACCATGCAATCAGGGCTGGTATGAATATAGGAATCGTAAACCCTGCGCTTTTGGAAGTCTATGATGATATCCCGAAAGACCTTTTGGAACATGTTGAGGATGTTATATTAAATCGCCGTCCAGACGCTACAGAACGCCTGCTTGCCTTTGCAGAAACGGTTTCCGGAAAAGCCAGGGAAAGGAAAACGGATTTGAGCTGGAGGGAAAGTCCTTTACAGGAGCGGATCACGCGTGCCCTGGTCAAAGGGATCGATCAGTTTATCGAAACTGATGTTGAAGAGGCCAGGCAAAATGTTGACAAACCCATTCAGGTCATTGAAGGGCATTTGATGAAAGGCATGAACGTGGTTGGTGATCTTTTTGGGAGTGGAAAAATGTTTTTACCCCAGGTGGTTAAATCGGCGCGGGTTATGAAGAAAGCGGTAGCCTATCTGCTCCCCTATATCGAAGCGGACAAGGATGAACGTACAAAATCTGCTGGAAAGATCCTCTTGGCCACAGTAAAAGGGGATGTACACGATATTGGTAAGAACATCGTAAGTGTGGTACTTGCCTGTAACAACTATGAAATTGTAGACCTCGGGGTTATGGTCCCCCCGGAAAAAATCCTGCAAAAAGCACGTGAAGAACAGGTAGACCTGATCGGCCTGAGTGGCCTGATTACCCCATCCCTGGATGAAATGGTTTTTCTGGCTAAGGAAATGGAAAGGCAGGAATTTTCCGTTCCCCTGTTAATAGGGGGAGCCACTACCAGCAAGGCCCATACTGCAGTTAAAATAGCCCCGCACTACCAGGGTACTGTTGTTCATGTTAATGATGCATCAAGGGCGGTTACAGTTGCAGCTGATCTGCTGCGGACAGAAACCGCAGCAGCCTACAAAGACAAACTGAAAAAGGAATACGGGGATTTTCGGGTAAAATTTCTGGACAGGAGCAGGACCAAATCCTATCTTACCCTAAACGAAGCACGGGTCAATAAGTTGAAGATTGACTGGACTCCGGAAATGATAAGTAAACCCAATAACTTAGGCATACAGGTATGGAAAGATATGGATCTGAGTATCCTGGATGCCTATATCGACTGGACTCCCTTTTTTAGAAGCTGGGATTTGCATGGCAAGTTTCCAGCAATTCTCACGGATCCTGTTGTGGGGGAACAGGCGACAGAATTATATCAGGATGCCCTTACTATGCTCAAATCAATTTATCAGGAAAAATGGCTGGAAGGGAGAGCTGTTTTTGGATTGTTTCCGGCCAATACCGTTGATGATGATGATATGGAAGTAATTCAGTTAAAATCGCCTGGGGAACCCGATACTGAAAGTCCAGTGGTATTCCATACTTTGCGACAGCAGTTGGCCAAAAAACAGGGTGTTCCAAATTTAGCTCTGGCTGATTTCTTAGCCCCAAAAGAAACCGGAATTCAGGACTATATCGGGTGTTTTTGCGTTACAGCCGGATTTGGCTCAGCGGAAAAAGTCAAGGCTTTTGAAGCAGCCCACGATGATTACAATGCGATATTGCTAAAAGCGCTGGCTGACCGGCTGGCAGAGGCTTTCGCAGAGTACCTTCATGAACAGATCCGAATTAAGTATTGGGGTTACGCTCCGGAAGAGTCCATGAATTCGGATGAATTGATAAAGGAAGCTTATACCGGGATCCGTCCTGCACCGGGCTACCCGGCATGTCCGGATCATCTCGAAAAACAAACCATATGGGACTTGCTGGACGTAGAAGAACAGATTGGGGTTACCCTGACAGAAAACCTGGCCATGTGGCCTGCCGCCAGCGTAAGTGGGTATTACTTTGCACATGCTGAGGCCCGGTATTTTGGTTTGGGCAAGATTAAGGAAGACCAATTGGCTGATTATGCCAGGCGCAAGGGGATAAGTAAAGCCGAGGCCCGGAAATGGCTGGCTCCAAACCTTGCTGAACAGGAATAAAATGAAAAGTATTATTTTGTTTGTATGAAGGTTACAGATCATATCAAAGCTGCAAAAGGCAAAACCTTATTTTCCTTTGAGATCATTCCCCCGGTAAAGGGACATAATATCAGGGAGCTCTATGATAATATCGATCCTTTGATGGAATTCAATCCTCCATTTATTGACGTTACTACCTCAAGGGAAGAATACGTCTATATTGATCGCAATGGTCTGCTTGATAAAAAGTTGACCCGGATGCGGCCCGGAACCGTGGGTATTTGTGCCTCAATAAAACATAAGTATAATGTGGATACTATTCCCCATGTGCTTTGTGGGGGGTTCAGCAAAGAGGAGACAGAGTACCTGCTTATCGATTGTCACTACCTGGGGATTGATAATATTATGGCGCTTCGCGGGGATGCCATGAAGGATGAAAAATATTTTGAACCCTCTGAAGGAGGGCATGAGTATGCCTCGGATCTGGTTAAGCAGATAGACAACCTGAATCACGGGATTTACCTGCATGAGGTTATTGAAACTGAAGATTGTGCTGATTTTTGTATTGGGGTGGCCGGATACCCCGAAAAGCATATGGAAGCCCCTTCCTTAATGTCCGACCTTAAATGGCTCAAATACAAGGTGGATCTCGGCGCCAAATATGTGGTTACCCAGATGTTTTTTGACAACAAGAAATATTTTGATTTTGTAAAGGCTGCAAGGGATATGGGTATTGACGTTCCTATTATTCCCGGGATCAAACCCATAGCCATTAAGAAACACCTGCAGCTATTGCCTCAGGTTTTTCGTATTGATTTGCCCCAGGACCTTGTCGATGCCGTAGAGGCCTGTAAAAATAATAAGGAGGTCAGACAGGTGGGTGTTGATTGGGCTATTGCGCAGTCAAAAGAACTTAAGGCTGCCGGGGTACCTGTATTACATTACTATTCCATGGGAAAATCCTCAAATATCAAGGCTATTGCTGAGGCCATATTTTAGGAAGAAATTTCTCAGAGAAGCGCACAAGTATACTAAGCCAATGCTTTTTTCTACTTTTACCGGCAATGGATAGGATTTTAAGGTACGGTTTACTGCTTTTTTCTCTGATGGCATTCTCCCAGAAAGAAAATCCGACCCCGGTTTATACACTAGATGCCAATCCGTTTTATGGGGCTATCATACTTCACAATACGGATATCTCCCATTTGATCCGGGAACATCCCACAGGACTCATTTTAGGATTCAGTAAAAAGAACTTTGGCAACCGGGAATGGGAACAGGAATACGGATATCCGGATACGGGATTTTCCTTTATCTACCAGGATATGAAGACGGCCACCCTGGGAGAAAATTTTGGGATTTACGGACACTATAATTTCTATTTTCTGAAAAGGGCAATGCAGTTTCGGATTGGACAGGGTATTGCCTATAATACCAATCCCTATGATAAAAATGAGAATTTTAGGGGGAATGCCTATGGATCACATTTTATGAGCTCCACCTATCTCATGCTTAATTATTACAGGGAAAACCTGTACCGGAATCTCGGGTTCCGGGCCGGCCTCTCCCTGGTGCATTATTCCAACGCAAATGTCAGAGCCCCAAATACTTCAACCAATACCTTTGCCTTTAACGCGGGACTAATCTATCGGATCGGGGAAGACCAGCCCTTTGTGGTCCGGGAAAAAGCAGATAAAAAGGATTTTCAGGGACCGTTACGCTACAACCTGGCCTTTCGTTCGGGTATCAATGAAAGTGATGAGATCGGCTCCGGCCAATACCCCTTTTATATCTTTTCTGCCTATGTGGATAAACGCTTTAACCGGAAAAGTGCCCTCCAGCTGGGGGTTGATGTGTTTTTCTCGAATTTCCTGAAAGAACTAATCCGGTTTCAGGCCATTTCCTTTCCGGAACTTGAGGTATCCGAAGATGACGATTATAAACGGGTCGGGTTGTTTTTTGGTCATGAACTTTTTGTAAATAAAATAAGTGTGATTACCCAGCTGGGGTACTATATATATTACCCTTTTGATTTTGAGGGCCGGGTGTACAACCGCAT
>JABDRK010000008.1 GCA_013041785.1 Eudoraea sp. | reverse complement strand
TTGCTATGCACCATGGCAGTATCAATAAGGAAACCCGTTTGTGGGTGGAACAGGCCATACGTAATGAAAGCCTTAAAGCAGTAGTATGTACCTCAAGCCTTGATCTCGGGGTTGACTTTGCACCGGTGGAAACCGTGGTGCAGATCGGAGGCCCGAAAGGGGTGGCTCGATTCCTGCAACGCGCGGGAAGAAGTGGGCACAGGCCAGGACAGGAAAGTATCATATATTTCTTACCCACACATGCCATTGAACTCGTGGAAGCCTCTGCACTGCAGCAGGCTGTAAAGGAAAAGGCCGTGGAAGACCGCATCCCGTACCTGAATAGCTATGATGTCCTGGTGCAGTACCTGACCACCCTGGCAGTTTCCGATGGGTTTTACCCGGAGGAAATCTACCCGGAAGTAAAGAATACATTCTGCTACCAGGCAATGGATCGTGGAGAATGGGAGTGGCTGTTGAATTTTATCGCGCTCGGGAGTCAGAGTCTGCAGGCTTACGATGAATATAAAAAGGTAGAAGTAACGGAATCGGGATGTTTCAAGGTTACCAACAGAGGGGTAGCCATGCGCCATCGCTTTCAGATCGGGACTATTGTAGGCGATGCCAACCTTACTGTTCGCTATCAAAAGGGCGGGTATATCGGGACAATAGAGGAATCTTTTATTTCCAAATTGAAAAAAGGGGATGTATTTACTTTTGCAGGGCGCAATCTTGAGTTTATACGGATCAAAGAAATGCAGGTACATGTTCGTAACTCCAAGAAAAAAACCAGCAAGGTGCCGGCATGGATGGGAGGTCGCTTAACCCTGTCTGCCCAGATGTCCAAACTGCTTAGGGAGGAATTGTATTCTGTAAGCCAGCCTGAGGAAAAGCAGACCATTGAAATACAATCCCTGGCTCCGGTTTTGACCGGCAGCGGGCTGAAAGTATCGTGCCCAAACCAAAAGAGTTTCTCATTGAAACGTTTAAGACTCGTGACGGCTATCACCATGTATTTTATCCTTTTGAAGGGCGATTTGTGCATGAAGCCATGGGGAGCCTGCTCAGTTACCGGATAAGCCTGCTCTCGCCAATATCCTTTTCCCTCGCATTCAATGACTACGGTTTTGAATTATTGTCGGATAAAGCAGTGGACATGCAAGAGGTGCTCGACAATGATCTTTTTACAACAGAGTATTTGTTTGAGGATTTGCAGAAAAGCCTCAATTCCACAGAAATGGCCCGAAGAAAATTCAGGGATATTGCGGTAATCAGTGGAATGGTATTCACAGGCTACCCCGAAAGAGGTGTCAAAATGAAGCATCTGCAGAGCAGTTCTCAGCTTCTCTTTGACGTATTTAAGGACTATGAACCAGACAACCTGCTGTATCTGCAGGCCTTTCGTGAAACCTTCGAGCATCAGCTGGAGGAAGGCCGACTGAGGCTGGCCCTGGAGCGCATTGCCAGGCAGGAAGTAGTATGGAAAGCCTGTCAGAAACCTACTCCTTTCTCCTTCCCGATTATTACGGATCGTTTACGCGAAAAATTATCCAGTGAAAAACTGGCCGACCGGATCCGCAAGATGACCGCAATCCTGACGCGATAAATTGTGTATGGATTAGTTTAATGAATTCCAGGCAGGAAAAGCGGCTTTTTTTACCTTTGTTACGAGCATGACCCTGAGTGTAACCATCCATAATGAACCTTTTATCCTGCATCCTTCCGGGGCCCTTTTTTGGGATAACCCGAAAATCCTGCTGATCAGTGACGTACACCTGGGCAAGGTTTCTCATTTCAGGAAGTCCGGTGCGGCCGTTCCACAGGCAGCAATACTGAGGAATTTTGATATGTTGGACCAGGTACTTGCGTTTTTTAACCCCCGGGAAGTATATTTTTTGGGTGATTTATTTCATTCGTACCTCAATAAGGAATGGCATCTATTCGAAAACTGGATCGGAAAGCAATCCGCACGGTTCACCCTGATTACCGGAAATCACGATATTATTTCTCCTTTGAAGTTCGAATTGCTGGGCATACGGGTCTGCCGGGAAATGCGCAACAAACCTTTCTTTTTTACCCATCACCCTGCTGAACAGGAAGGGTATTTTAATTTCTCAGGGCATTTACATCCGGCTGTGCGCCTCAAAGGCATGGGGCGACAATCACTGAGACTGCCTTGTTTTTTCAGAAATAAAACCCAAATGATCCTGCCGGCTTTTGGAGAATTCACAGGCAGTCATGTACTCTCCCCCGGTAAAAAAGATCAGGTATACGCTATAGCCAGCAATGAGGTAATTGATGTTTCCCCAACTACTATAATATGATTTCGTGTCAAAAAGATAAATTCAGCCTTCCGGAAGATGTAAGCTACCTCAATGGAGCCTATATGTCCCCGCAACTCAAATCCGTTGAACGGGTTGGTATTGAAGCCCTCCGGAAAAAAAATCAACCTTACCTGATCACTACAGAAGACTTTTTTGAACATCGGAGAAGTCTTAAAGAAAAATACGCACGATTAATTAGCCTGGATGCCCCGGAGCAAATTGCTATAATCCCTTCCGCTTCATACGGACTGGCCAATGCAGCCAGAAATATCCCGCTCAAACCGGGACAGGAGATCCTAATGGTGGCAGAACAGTTTCCAAGCAATGTATATTCCTGGAAACGCCTGGCAGAAGAAAAAGGAGGTATTTTACGTACCGTATCTCCTCCGGATACCTTTGAAGGCCGGGGGGAAAAATGGAATGCGGAACTCCTCGGGCAAATCACGGAGAAAACGGCAGTGGTGGCACTACAC
>JABDRK010000353.1 GCA_013041785.1 Eudoraea sp. | reverse complement strand
TGGTGGAAACTCACCGGCTAATAAAACTGAGCTATCGTATTTTCCAGCACCGGGAATAGCATGTCCAGAGTCTTTTCTGTTATCTGCACTTTCTTTAACTCCTTGAGATGCCCGGTATGGTGGAGGTCTGAGGCGGCAAAGTCGATCAACTTATCTTCCAACAGTTCCTTCGCATTGTTATGGGTTTCAGCTCCGTAATATTCTCCAAGAGAGAGCAGGTTTAGCTGTAACTTGGTTCCCTTTTTCTTTAAAGACCTGAATATCTCGTGCTTATTGCGGTAATACAGGTAACGCTCTGGATGAGCAAGTATGGGAAAGTACCCGCTGTGTGTGGTTTTTTCTATGGCGCTGTTCAGGTTGATGGAGGCTTGTAAAAAAGACATTTCTACCAGCAAATAATCCTTTCCTAAAGGCATAATACCATCTTCCTCTAGCAGGTTCTCGAAATTGTCATCGATCATATGTTCCGCCGCAGCTGATATGGCCACATCAGTAATATGGTTTTCTAACAAAGCATCCTGAAGCTCGGTAAGGGCAATATTGATGGTCTCCGGGGTATTGGGATAGTAATTGTGCATGATATGGGGTGTGGCAACAAATCGCTTGATCCCCAATTCCCCCATGCCTTTGACCAGAGTCAGGGAGTCTTCTACGGTCTTCGCCCCATCATCGATCCCGGGAAGAATATGGTTGTGGATATCCACAAAATTCTCCAGGTAGTCCACTAAAAACCGCTTCTTTTGAAATATTTCCCAAATAGCACCAACAATACAGGGACAAAAATACAGCGAAATGTATTAATGCCCCTGTTGGTTATTGAATTAATTAGTTATGCTATTACATATCCTGCCGAATGGCCGCCTGCGCCGCTGAAACACGTGCGATAGGCACCCGGTACGGTGAACAACTTACATAGTTGAGGTTGTTATCGTGGCAGAAGGCTACAGAACTGGGTTCTCCTCCGTGTTCTCCACAGATACCTACTTTGAGATCGGGCTTGGTGGCCCTGCCTCGCTCAGTTCCCATGGTGACCAGTTGTCCTACACCTTCCTGATCCAGGATTTCAAATGGATCGGAAGTCAGTAATCCTTTTTGCTGGTAAATACTCATAAACTTCCCGGCATCGTCCCTGGAATAGCCAAAGGTCATCTGGGTAAGGTCGTTTGTACCAAAGGAGAAGAAATCAGCATGCTCAGCGATCTTATCTGCCAGTAATGCTGCCCGCGGGATTTCAATCATGGTTCCAATGGCATAATCAACACGATCCTTGCGTTCGGCAAATACCCTTTCCGCAGTCTCTTCAATGATGCGTTTTTGCTCCAGGAATTCACTTACCGTACCTACAAGGGGCACCATGATTTCCGGCTTGGCCTTAATGCCTTTCTTCTTCAGGTTCAAGGCCGCCTGAATGATGGCTGTGGCCTGCATTTCGGTTATTTCCGGGTAGGTATTTCCTAAACGACAGCCTCTGTGTCCCATCATGGGGTTGAATTCGTGCAACTCCGCTACTTTACTGGTCACAGCGGCAACTGAAATATTTAATTCATCTGCCACTTCCTTCTGTGCAGCCAACTGATGGGGGATGAATTCGTGCAATGGTGGATCCAATAACCTGATGGTTACCGGTAAGCCCTGCATGGATTCAAAAATGGCTTCGAAATCCTCCTGTTGCATAGGCAGGAGTTTTTTAAGGGCCCGTTTCCGTCCTCTTTCCGTACTGGCCAGGATCATCTCACGCATGGCTATGATACGGTTACCTTCAAAGAACATATGCTCGGTACGTGTCAATCCAATTCCCTCTGCACCAAAGGTCCTGGATACATTTGCATCTTTGGGCGTATCAGCATTAGTCCTAACCTGCATTTTACGGTATTTATCGGCAAGGTCCATAAGCTCACCGAATTCCCCACTGAGTTCCGGATCTTTTGTAGGTACTTTTCCCTCTATAATATTCCCTGTGGAACCATTTAGTGAAATCCAGTCGCCCTCATAGTACACCCTGCCATCTACATCCAGTTTCCGGTTCTTATAATCGATTTTCAAGGCTCCTGCACCTGAAACACAACACTTACCCAATCCCCGGGCAACAACAGCTGCGTGGGAGGTCATACCACCCCTTGCTGTAAGGATCCCTCTGGCAATATTTATGCCCTCAAGGTCCTCAGGCGATGTTTCAATCCGGGTGAGGATGGTGTTTTTGTACTTGTGGGCCTCGTCTGCAAAGAATACAATCTGACCGGTGGCTGCTCCCGGAGAAGCAGGCAGTCCCTGTGCAATGATATCTTCCTGATTTATAGTTTTCGTATCAAAAACGGGATGCAATAATTCATCCAGTTTGTTGGGCTCCATTCGCAGCAAGGCTTCTTTTTCACTAATCACACCCTCATGCAAC
>JABDRK010000371.1 GCA_013041785.1 Eudoraea sp. | reverse complement strand
GACTAATTCATAAAAGATATATATGCCTGGTTTTGAGTTGATTGGTGACAGTGAACGGAAGGAAGTTCAAAAGGTTCTGGATACAGGGGTCCTGATGAGGTATGGGTTTGATGGCATGCGCAAAGGGCACTGGAAAGCCATTGAACTTGAAAAAGCACTTTCAAAGCGCATGCAGACGAAATACACCCAGGTGGTTAGCAGTGGAACCGCAGCCCTGACAGTGGCCATGGCCAGTGCCGGAGTAGGGGCGGGAGATGAAGTGATCCTGCCTACCTTTACTTTTGTAGCCAGTTTTGAGTCGGTTCTTGCTCTTGGGGCGGTGCCTGTACTGGCGGATATTGACGACACCCTTACCCTGGACCCTGAAGCTGTAAAGAAAGCCATCACAGCACGAACACGGGTAATTATGCCTGTGCATATGTGTGGCTCCATGGCCGACCTGGAAGCCCTGAAGGCTATTGCTGATGCCCATGATATTTTGCTGGTTGAGGATGCCTGCCAGGCTATTGGAGGAAG
Organism: Eudoraea sp.; assembly: GCA_013041785.1. GTDB lineage: Bacteria > Bacteroidota > Bacteroidia > Flavobacteriales > Flavobacteriaceae > Lentiprolixibacter. The sequence goes on along the minus strand of JABDRK010000371.1, from coordinate 4,508 downwards.
CTTTGACGGAAAACCCCTGGGCAGTTATGGGGATCTGGGCTGTTTTTCCTTCGACTATGTGAAGACGATTACCTGTGGTGAAGGCGGCGCCTTGATCACCAACAATGAGACCTATTATAAAAACGCAGACCACTATTCGGACCATGGTCATGACCATATTGGAAAAGACCGCGGGGCAGAAAAGCATCCATTTTTGGGGTATAACTACCGAATTTCAGAATTGAATGCTGCAGTTGGGGTTGCCCAATTAAAGCGCCTGGATGACTTCCTGGGCCTGCAGGAAAAACACTACGGCATTTTGGAAGAAGCTATCCGGGATATACCCGGGGTTACGCTTAGAAGGGTTCCTGCCAAGGGCATACAAAACTATTCTTTCCTCAGCTTCTTTATGCCAGACGAGGGGATAGCTAAAAAAGCGCATAAGGCACTTTCAGAAGCCGGCGTAGATGGTTGTTTCTATTGGTACGACAACAACTGGCATTATCACAGGGAATGGCAGCACCTGAAGAAATTAATCACGCTGGGTAAATTAAATCGTGAAGTTCAGGAACAATTGCCAGATTACGAGACGCAGGATTTTTCCAAGTCGGATCACTGGATGGGACGGACAATTTCTATGCTGATTAAAATTGGGTGGACTGAGGACGAGGTAAACGCCCGTGCCGCTCGTTTAAGTGAAGTCTTAAGTGCTGTATAACGTTCTAAAAAGGAACGTACTCCACGATTTCCAGCCCATAACCTACGATACCTACCCGTTTCGCCTGTTCAGAATTAGTCATCAGCCGCATTTTACTGATATCCAGGTCGTGCAGGATTTGAGCGCCTATCCCGAAATCCCGGGTATCCATTTCAATCTTCGGGGCTTTCTTAATCCCTTTTTGCTGATTTTCCTGTAGTCCTTTGATCCGTTTCAATAAATTGAAAGACTGGCTTTGCTGATTTATAAAAACAATTGCCCCTTTCCCTTCTTCATTAAGCGCCCGGAACATATCGTCCAGCTTTTTGTCTACATTGTGGGTCAGGGTACCCAGAATATCGTTATTTATCAGGGTGGAATTGATCCGCGTAAGCACAGGATCGTCCAGTTTCCAGTCCCCCTTAGTCAGGGCCAGGTGCACCTGGTCATTCGTGGTTTGCTGGTAGGCGTGCAGGGTGAACATACCAAAACGGGTTTCCACATCAAAGGATTCACGCTTTACGATCAGGCTGTCATGCCGCATCCGGTAGGCAACCAGATCTTCAATGGATACCAATTTCAGGTCGAATTTTTTAGCCACTTCCGCAAGATGGGGGAGACGCGCCATAGTCCCGTCTTCATTCAGGATTTCTACCAGAATGCCTGCCGGAGCCAATCCAGCCAGCCTGGCAAAATCTACGGCAGCTTCCGTATGGCCAGTCCTCCTGAGTACTCCACCGTTCTTGGCTTTCAGCGGAAAAATATGTCCGGGTCGCCCAAGATCCTGTGGACGGGTATCCGGCTTAACTAGCGCTTCAATGGTTTTGGCACGGTCCTGAACAGAAATACCCGTGGTACAGCCGTGTCCGATGAGGTCTACAGATACCGTAAATTGGGTATGGTGCAGTACGGTATTATTCTCCACCATCATGTTCAGGTTTAGTTGCCCGCACCTTTCTTCCGTAAGGGGAGCACAAATTAGGCCCCGCCCGTGTTTGGCCATAAAGTTGATCATTTCCGGAGATACCCTTTCAGCAGCCGCGATAAAGTCGCCTTCATTCTCACGGTTTTCGTCATCAACCACAATGATAACCTTGCCTTGTTTAATATCGGCAATGGCTTCCTCGATGGTATTCAATTGTATTTTGGCTTCTTTACTCACAATCATTTTGAGGTTCTCAGCTTAATTCTTTTGAAAAATACGCGTATGCGTTCCGTTATGTGTCCAGAATCCATAAGGCCCCGATCGGCTGTGGCCCTTTTTGTTAAAAAGACGCCCAAAGGTAACATTATTAAGGTAGATAGCCATGCTCCCAGTATGGGGTGGATATTTCCTTCTTTGGCATAATTCCCTGCAAATACGCCAATGAAATAATAGGCCAAAAAAAGCACGATGGCTATAACCATAGGAAGTCCCAATCCGCCTTTGCGGATGATAGCTCCCAGGGGGGCTCCAACAAAAAATAAGATGATACATGAAAAAGCCAGGGCATATTTCTTATGCAGGGAGAGGATATGCATATTGTAAATCTTGTAACGCCGCTGCAGCTCTTCCTTTTTACCGAGCACGGAACTCAGCACATTACTCACGGAATTTTTGGCTGAGCTGTACACCTGCTCATGTTGCCATTCTTTAAACAAACTAATGATATCACCGGTATACGCGACTTGATGCGCGGTGCTATCAGTTTCCTGTCTTTGTTCGGTAACAACGGGTTTAACCGCCATATCCGGAGCCTGTTCTGCTTCTTGATTTACCGTGTCTTTCGGGAATAGCGGGATAAATGCTCCCATTCTGGCGGTAATATTTTTGGAAAAGGCCGAGACTATTTTAATGTTGTTATTCTTTAAAGAATCTATGTCTTTGGCGAGCCGGTAAATGTTCTTCATTTTATCGGTACGGATATTACGCTCCTCCTCCAAATCCTGTTGGTTATCCGGCAACTCAATGTTGATGGTATAGGTTTCAAAATCTGCCCGGGCAAAAGGGTGTTTTTTCTGATCCTTGCTGTTGCGCGGTACCACATCCTCATAATAATGCCCGTCCTTTAGCACCAATTGAATGATATCCGAACGGTCACTACTGACCAGTTCTCCCGTTTTCGCCTTGATAACTGTATTGTTCTTCTGGGCTTTTGATTTAATATGGATTATGATATTTTCCAGAAAGCGGTCGTTTTCCCCATATTTGCGGTCCACTTTTATATTGCGCCCCTCCAGGTCACTAAACACCCCTTCTTCAATAGCTGCCGCCGGTTTTACTTTGGCTATGTTGCGTCTTAAATTATAGATTTTTTGCTCGGAAGCCGGAATAACACTATTGGCAAAGTAAAAGGTAAGGCCGCCCAAAAAAGTGACAAATATGATAAGGCTTAGCATGGATCGCTGCAGTGAGATTCCAGAAGCCTTCATTGCCGCAAATTCATAATTCTCGGCAAAGGTCCCAAAGGTGATAATTGAAGAGAGCAAAACGGTCAAAGGCAACACCTTTTCCGTCAGGTTAGGCATCAGGTAGAAGAGGAACTTGCCAATAATGACAACATCCAGGCCTTTACCTGCCAGGTCATCAATAAACAGCCATATCGTTTGGAAGATGAAAATAAACATCAGAATCACAAACGAACTTAGAAAGTTGTAGAGAAATCTTTTTAAGATGTACTGGTCTAGAATGCGCAAGTCTAACTCCTTATGATGTAGTACCCTTCCTCCTTGTACTTGTTCTCATCAAAGGTAAATAAGGTTTTGGATAACGGTTGATTCGTTTTAAAAGAATTAACAGTTATCGTGGTTTTGGTCCCATTAGCCCCGGTCTCGATCAGCCGGTAAATGTGTTTGGTTTCCGCATCAATACCCAGCAGGATACTTTCAATGGGAGAATCGGTGTCTATGGGAAGCAGTTTTACAAACTGTATCTTCCTGCCCTGTACATTCTGCAGTATGTCCCAGCTGTAGGTATGCCCCTTTTTGTAAAAAGTAAGCATTCGGGAAGGGGTTATCGTACCTTCCTCATCGCTTTGGTCCTCTATGGTAACCTCTTCGTTTTCAGGGACAACGGTATATACCTTCTGTCCATCAAATAACTGAACAGCGCCCAGGTAGTTAAGCAGGTATTTATCGCCCTCCAGGGTGACATTTCCACGGGTTTCCTGGTTGATATTCGCTTCATTATTCTCAAGTACATACTTGAAATCCACTTCAATATTCTCATATCCCTTCACCTTTTCGTAAACCTCATCCAAAAGGGCTTTGGCTTTATCGGCGCCCTGGGCCAATCCGAGGGCAGGTGTTGCCGTAATCAGGAAATATACAATCCACTTTTTCATGTTTGTTGGGTTTCATTGTTCAATAATTGCTCAAGCGCATACATATCAGGGACCAATACCTGCCTGGCCTTGCTGCCTTCAAAAGGGCCAACGATCCCCGCTGCCTCAAGCTGATCGATGATGCGCCCTGCCCGGTTGTAGCCCAGTTTTAACTTCCGTTGAATCAGTGAGGCAGAACCCTGCTGGGCGGTTACGATAACTTCTGCGGCATCCCGGAACATGGCATCCCGATCCTCTATATCGTAATCAAGACTTGTGCCAGAATCGTCTCCTACATATTCAGGAAGCAGATGGGCTTCAGGATAGGCGCGCTGGGATCCGATATATTCTGTGATCTTGCCTACCTCGGGTGTATCCACAAAGGCACACTGCAGTCTGGTAATATCATTGCCCTGCGTAAAGAGCATATCTCCCCTTCCAATAAGTTGCTCTGCTCCCTGGGTGTCCAGAATGGTCCGGGAGTCAATTTTAGAGGTAACCCTATAGGCAATTCGCGCGGGGAAATTAGC
>JABDRK010000323.1 GCA_013041785.1 Eudoraea sp. | reverse complement strand
CCCTTGAAGTGTGTATAAGTAGCGGGAAGCCGTACTCCGGTTTTTTGGACCGCCCTAAGAAATCACGTCCGTTTATGCCTCTGCTTATTGGACTAAAAGCTGAAAGAGCTGTGTTGTACAAGCGTATTAACGAACGGGTTGACCTTATGATGGAAAATGGATTGTTGAGCGAGGTAGAGAAACTTTATCCCTTTAAAGACCATAATGCGCTTCAGACCGTCGGGTGTCAGGAATTATTTACCTATCTGGACGGGAAGTGCAGTCTGGATGAAGCTGTATCCGAAATCAAAAAGAATACAAGGCGTTTTGCAAAAAGACAGCTCACCTGGTATCGGAAAACGGCAAATCTTGTTTGGTTTGATTACCAAACACCGCATGAAGAAATAGCCCTGAAAGTACAATCCAAAATAAAACAATCGGCATGAGATCGGGCACTGGTAGCGTTTTTTTTGTCATGGGAGTTTCTGGTTGCGGAAAATCAACCCTGGGTCAGCAGTTGGCGAAAATCCTGGGCGTGTCCTTTTTTGAAGGCGACGATTACCACCCAAAGTCCAATGTGCGCAAAATGTCTCAGGGGATAGCCCTAACGGACACCGATCGCCTGCCCTGGCTCCAAAAACTCCGTAAAATTGCCGGGGAAAATGGGAAACTGGGATGTGTAATTAGTTGTTCCGCACTAAAAGCCTCTTACAGGGAAGTGCTTTCCAGGGGCTTGAGTGTTGAGGTGGCATGGATTTTCCTGGATGGTGATTATGATACCATTTTGGGCCGCTTACGGCATAGAGCAGGGCATTTTATGCCTGCTGAGTTGCTAAAATCCCAATTCGAAACCCTGGAACCTCCCGAACATGCAATCAGGATACCGGTTGACCTGCCCATTGAAAAACAAGTTGAATTGGTACTTAGCCTGATGGAAAATCAAAAGAAAAGCGGCCTATAGCCGCTTATTCAATATTACTTGTTATAAGGAGATTATTCCCCGTTTTTAACAACCAGTCGGAATCCTTCACCATGGATATTAAGGATTTCCACCACATCGTCACGTTTTAAATACTTCCGTAGTTTGGCTATGTAGACATCCATACTTCTTGACGTAAAATAGTTGTCGTCTCTCCAGATTTTCGTCAGGGCTAATTCCCTCGGCATTAAATCGTTCTCGTGCAGGGCCAGCAAGCGCAGGAGTTCATTTTCCTTAGGAGACAATTTAATGGGCTCTTCGTCCTTGTATTTTAAAAACCTCAATTTGGAATTCAGATGGAAATTTCCAATTTGGAATTCAAATTGTTTGCTGTCTGCCAGCGTGTTAGAGGCTTTTCTTTGAAGTATCGCTTTTAATTTCATCAGCAGCACTTCTGAATCGAATGGCTTATTCAAATAATCATCAGCCCCTGCTTTATACCCTTTTAAAACGTCTTCTTTCATCGTTTTGGCGGTAAGAAAAACAATAGGAACGTTTTCGTTCTTTTCCCTGATTTCCTTAGCCAGTGTAAACCCGTCTTTATAGGGCATCATGACGTCCAGTATACATATATCGAAATTGTCTTTTTTGAACTTTTCGAATCCCTCCATACCGTTCTTGGCCAGAGTTACATCAAAATCATTCATAGACAGGTAATCCTTGAGTACAATACCAAAATTCGGATCATCCTCTACCAAAAGAATCTTCTTTTGTGCTGTTTCCATAATCATTTATATTAAAGGCAGTTTTATAAAGAAAGTACTTCCTTTTCCTTTTTCACTTTCTGCATAAACCTCACCCTGGTGATCTTCAACTATTTTTTTGACGTAGGCCAATCCCAGCCCGTGTCCTTTAACATTATGTATATCTCCGGTATGCTCCCGGTAGAATTTTTCAAATACCTTTTTTAGCACTGCTTTACTCATCCCCGTTCCCTGGTCTTCTATACGGATTATAATATAATTCTTAACAACATCCGTATGTACATCAATCTTCGGTGCTTCCGATGAATACTTCACCGCATTGTCCAGTATATTAACAAGTACATTCCCAAAATGGACCTCATTGGCCAACACATCAGACCTTTCGGCCTGCAGGTGTGCATTTACATATCCGCCGCGATCTGCTACGATCAAGGCTATATGGGAAATCGCTTTGTTGATAATGTCGTGTACATCTACCCGATCCTTACGGATATCGAGTTGATTCTTTTCCAGTTTTGAAATCCGCAGGACGTTTTCTACCTGCGCATTCATGCGCTTGTTTTCATCGCGTATCATCCCCAGATACCGCCCTACTTTTTCTTTATCCCCAATTACCTGTGGATTTTTTATCGCCTCCACTGCCAGATTAATAGTCGCAATTGGGGTTTTGAACTCATGGGTCATATTGTTGATGAAATCACTTTTTATCTCTGAGATCTGTTTTTGCCGGATCAACTGATAAATCGCACTTGTATATGCAACTACGATAATTAACGTGAACAACAGGGATAAAAAAGCCATTCCCATGATTGACTGAAGCAGGAACTTCTTCTTTTTAGGAAAGGAGAGCAGGAGCGAAAAATTACTGTTGCCTTCACTATTCTTAAAAATAGGTGCTTTATACAACTGGGTTTCAGCAAATTTAAATTGCTTTGATTTAACTTTCGTGGGTAAACCCCGGCTGTAAATCCCGTATTCATAATCCAAATCAAGACCCCGGTTAGCCAATTCCTGATCTAGCAGTAATTCTATTTCCTGCCTGGTAATCCTTTTATGGATGGGGATTCGTTTGGCATATTCCCGGTATACATCATCAAAAGCTGCTTTGTCTATTGCTGATAAACCTCCAACTTTTTCCAGTTTCTGGATCGGGTTAAGCTTATACTGCCTTCCGTCAAGTCCGTATTCTTCCTTAAAAACGGCGGTAGTACGCTTACTGGTGTAATTCGTAATGGTTGTAGAATCTGTACCTTCAACATTATCAAAGAACGTAGATGCGATATTGTAATTCTCCTCAAGAATACCATGTGAGTAAAACAGGATCTCATTTGAATTCAAATCGCGGTCAATGAAAAAGATATTACTGAGGTGGGAACTTTTAAATTCACCCATGCTGTCCCTGAGTTTCAGGAAACGCTCTGAATAATTATTGATTTCCCGGCTTTCTATTTTATCCGTAACACGATTCAATATTCCGGTTACGGTGCTGGAAAATTGTTCCTCCTTATCTTCTACAGAACTTTTTATCCAATAAAGCTGTACAGAGATAATCCCAATAAGAGAAAGGCTCATTAGTATGACCAGCAGAACAAATAATCTCTTATTCATTGTCGGCGTAAAATTAAAAATTTAACATTTAGGCGATCACTTGTTTAACCTAACCTTAACAAAAATGTTAAAATTCGTGATTCCCTATAATTCAAGGAGTTCCGCGTGAATGAGGGCGACCTGATCCCGCGTGTGATCCAAGTCCGTGTTCTCAATTATGTAGTCTGCCAAAGCGGCCTTCTGGTCATCATTCCACTGATGACCCATCCGTTCTAAAATAGATTTCCTTGTTGCGCCATCCCGTTGCTGTATTCGCGCTATCCTTATTTCTTCCGGAGCAGTTACCAGAATCATTTTGTCGAAGGCTGGATAGGATCCGTTCTCGAACAGAATAGCTGCTTCCTGTATAACATAAGGAAAGTTCTGCTTCGCTGCCCACCTGCGAAAATGTCTTTTAACCGCCGGATGAACAATGGCATTCAATTCTTTAAGCAAATGGGCGTCTTTAAAGACCTTCTCTGCCACATACTGCCTTTGCAGCTCACTCCCCTGATATGCTCCTTCTCCAAGAAGGTCTGAGATTTTGCGCCTCAGGGTCCTGGAAGTGTGCATCAGGCGTTTTGCCTCGAGGTCGCTATTGTAAACAGGAACCCCAAGCGCTGCGAACATACCACTTACCGTGGTTTTTCCACTGCCTATCCCTCCGGTAAGTCCTATTATTTTCATTGGCGCATTACCAGGTATTCTACCTTCTCCACCATTATCTGAGCACTTTGCACGGTTTCCGGCTTCTGCCTAAGCATAACGGGGAGAAACTTACTTCCTTCCCGGATATCATTAAAATCGACCTCCAATGCAAATTGGGAGGCCTGCAGGGCTTTTAAATTTTCCAATTCCGCCCTGCACAATACTTCTATG
>JABDRK010000048.1 GCA_013041785.1 Eudoraea sp. | reverse complement strand
ATTCAGGGCTTTATTTTTTTGTTCTGTTTTCATCAGAACAAGTCGAGATAAAGGTGCTTTTAATCGATTTAACAAAACATTAACATATATTTTCTGAAAATCAACTTAGCAATTTTTGATGATTTTTACTGCTGCCTCGGCAATTATTCTGATTGGGGAATGCGAAGTTCGCAACTTTTCATTTCAAATGTTAAAGAGCCCATTATTATTGGGATTATGGGGAATTGTTAAGTAATTATGAAGGACAATAATTCCCTCAAAAAGGGGTTGTATCTTTGTACAAAATTTAAATATAATAGTAATGAGAAGAGAGATTTTAACAGGAATAATTGGGCTGGTATTCAGTGTAGTGGCCTTGGGAGCACAGACTGGGAATTCTCCACTACATAGTGATCAGAATGAAACCGATAAGGTTATTTACATCGAGGAGGTTAGTCCGGTTGATCTGGGCTTTGATACTGCCTTGTATCTGCCGGAAGGTTTTGATCCTTATGCAATACCGGAAAACATTATGGATGTCTCATTTATAGAAGATGAGGCCAAAATACAATTGGATTTTGATGTTGAGCAGTATCTGCCAAAGCACTTCGATCCTTACAAAAAGTATTTTGATATGAATTCCATCCAATTTATTGAAGAAGAGGAAGTCATTGAGTTCGATTTCGAAATTCAGGAATACTTACCAGCGGATTTTATTTCGGTCCCTGCTTTATAGACTTTAAGGATTAATTAAAAAAGATGACCCCGGCTAATTGGCCGGGGTTTTTTTGTGTTGAATTTTCCCTAGAACATCAGGGGAACTACATACTGGAACATAAGGATAAGCAGTCCCACGGCGATAAGGTTCAGTACCACCCCAACCCGCGCCATTTCGTGTACTTTAATATACCCGCTGGCAAAAACAATGGCATTGGGAGGAGTTGCCATGGGCAACATAAACGCACAACTGCTTGCAATAGTGACCGGAATAAGGAGGTAGAGCATAGGTATACCCAACCCTATCGCAATACCGGCCACCACCGGGGCCAGGACGGCTACAAGTGCCACATTGCTCATGAGCTCGGTCATAAAAAGCATGAGCAGAATCAGCAGGGAAGCGGTGAATAATATACTGATCTCGCTGGTTGCGATGGCATTGGAAACCACGTCTACAATACCACTAACCGACATGCCGTTGGCCAGGGCCAGGCCCCCTCCAAACAGGATCAGAATGCCCCAGGGTAATCGCTGTGTATCCCTCCAGGTAATTATAAAATCCCCCTTCGTTGTATTATAAGGCAAGGAGAATAACGCCACTGCCGCCATTACACTTATAATGGTATCTGACAATCCCAGGCCGGGAATCAGTTTATTGATCAGCGTACGGAAAATCCAAAGGAAAACCGTAAATCCAAAAATGGTCAACACCATTTTCTCTTTTCCGCTTGTAGGCCCCAATTTGTCTAATTCCTCACGGATCACCTCTTTGGAAGCGGCAAGGGTGAGCTCTTTGTTGGGAAACATCCACTTTACCAGCACCAGGTAACATATGATAAGCAATATGATGGAAAAGGGAAGACCCAGGGTCATCCATTTAAGGAAGGACACCTCGATATTATATTCGTTTTCCAGGAGTCCTATGAGTACTGAATTAGGCGGTGTGCCTATCACGGTGGCAATACCCCCCGCATTTGCCGAGAAGGCAATACCCAGCATTACACTTAGGGCAAAGTTTTGGTCGTTTTTCGTGAAACCGTCGGCATCATTGATCAACAGGCCTATAACCGACATGGCGATGGGCAGCATAACCACCGTGCTGGCTGTGTTGCTTATCCACATGCTTAGGGAAGCCGTAGCGATCATAAACCCCAAAACTACCCGGTTGGGGGTAGTTCCTGTTAGGCGTATGATGTTTAAGGCAATCCGCCGGTGAAGGTTAACTTTTTCAAGGGCCAGTGCCAGTACAAAGCCCCCAAAAAACAGGAAGATAATGGGACTTCCATAGTTAGCCCCAACATCGGCTATGGGCATTACTTTGAGCAGGGGAAAGAGAATGAGGGGCAACAGGGCAGTTACGGAGATGGAAACCGCTTCGGTGATCCACCAAATGATCATCCATACCGCCGTGGCAATGACTGCATTGGCATATTCATACCCTTCCAGCAGTCCCGGGAGGTTGAGAATTACAAAAAAAAGGAGCGGGCCTGCTACCAGACCCAACTTCCTGCTCAGACCCATGTTTTGAATTTTGGGTCTAAGCTATAGTTTTTCGTGTGCTTTTAAAAATCTCAGGCCATATCTCTCTGTAATCTTCAGGAATTATTCCTGCTGAAGCGAGATCGGGTTGAGGTCTAAATCGGTTTTACCAAAGAATAATTTAACCTCTTCCTCCGCTTCATAACCAGCCACAAAGAAGAGTGATTCCCCTATTTCCATGATTTCCGGCAGGATCTGACCTCCATAATGGTACTCCTGTAACAGATTACCGTCCAGATCATATTTTTTGAGGTAATCACGGGTGGAAATCACAAAACTGTTGCCGAGGCATACGAGTGCCTGATTATTTGGGGTCTCCTCAAAATATTTCTTTTTGAGGGTGTTGCCACTACTATTGGTGATACGCATTTCACCCATGGCATACATAACCAGGTTGCCATTGCTTAAACTTTCCAGGTGGAAACTTCCATTAAGCTGGTCGCTGGTATTAACCATGCCGGTTAGCGCAGAATCTTCAAAAATCACATAATCCGTCAGGGCATAGGCCTCGTCGAAATACATCAGCAGGGGTTTATAATCAGTGATGTATGGAGGCGTTCCACTGGCTGTGAATACACCACCAAAAGCCACGAAACCACCTTCAATAGCGATCATATCTCCAATGCTGGCATTTTGATGGTCAGGTATGGCCGTGGTGATCACCTGGAAGGCATCACCGTTGCTGTTTCTGATTTCGATGGCCGCTTCGTGGTAATCCCCACTTTTATCTGCGCCATAATAGAGGTAACTGCCACTAACCGCCAATACGCCGTAACTGTGTTTCTTGGCAGACTGCACTCCGTTTAAAAAGGCCCAGCCGGCGTCATAGGTAACCTCCTGTGTGCCGTACAGACTGTTTAAGGTCCTTGAAAAGACAAAATTCTTTTTGCCACTGGGGTAGAAGTTGACAAAAGCCGAATTGCTGTTATAGGGCTTATCAGCCAGGTATTGCCCTTCAGTCTCATAATTTTCAGCCAACTCCCGGTAATAGAATTTTGATCCGCCGGAACCAACTTCATCGACCAGCAGCTCAATGTAATAGAGTTTTCCATTGTCCGGGTTTACACCCATTTCCAGTGGGATGGCCGAGTATCCTTCGGCAATATCAGGGTAGATATAGAATCCTTCTACAGAAATCACCGTAATTTCAAGGCTAAAGGTTTTGGTCTCGCCCTTATCATTACCTACTGTCAGTGTAATGGTATATTCACCTGATTCGGTAAAGGTTATTTCTGGATTTTCCAGGGTGCTGGCATCTCCATTTCCAAAATCATAAAGGAAGGTAGTGGCTCCGGAGGAACAATTAAAAAGTTTTAGTGATTCTCCAACCATAAGGGTCTCCTCACTAATTTCAAAGCAAGCTTCAAGGGCTTCACCTGGATCTGGGGTCTCTTTCTCTATTTCGTCTGTGGAACAGGAATAAAAGAGAAAACAACAAAGAATAAGTAGGTAATTGTGTTTCATATTAGCGCTTTGGGGTTCTGCTACTATAAAACGATAGGGTACACTGCTTTATTTCATCAAACGACCTGCATTCGACGAACTACACAAACTATTAACATATTGATTAGAAGTAAGTTACGAAATAATTGTAACCTGGATTACTCAAATATTAGTCCTGCAATACACAAGATAAGGTTTCCCCTTCTTTAACTACCTTGACCAGTCCGAGTTTCCCCAGGGCTTTTATCCCCTTGTCCCAGGCTTTATTGCTAAGACCGGCAGCAGCTTTCAGGTCGGCTAAGGGCATGCTTTTACTGGCTTTCAACGGTTCCAGAATGGCCTTTTCATTGTCCTTAAGCTGAAGTGGCTTTTTTTCAGGACGCATTTGCGGGAAAAACAACACTTCCTGAATGGAAGCATTATTGGTTAGCAGCATAACCAAACGGTCGATACCAATTCCGATCCCTGATGTGGGGGGCATTCCGTATTCGAGGGCCCTGAGGAAATCCTGGTCGATAAACATGGCTTCGTCATCCCCTTTTTCAGAAAGCTTGAGTTGCTCTTCAAACCGTTCACGCTGGTCTATGGGATCATTCAGCTCCGAATAGGCGTTGGCAATTTCCTTACCATTGATAATCAGCTCAAAACGCTCCGTAAGGCCTGGTTTTTCACGGTGCTCCTTGGTAAGCGGGCTCATTTCCCTTGGGTAGTCAATGATGAATGTAGGCTGAATGAAATGTGGCTCACATTTTTCCCCGAAAATCTCATCGATCAGTTTACCAACACCCATGGTTTCATCTACTTCCACTTCCAGCTTTTCAGCCACTTCGCGGAGCTCAGATTCGCCCATTCCGTCAATATCATAACCGGTATACTGCTTTATGGCTTGCAGTATGGGGATTCTGGGGTATGGGGCCTTGAAATCAATTTCCTGTTCTCCCATCGTGGTTTTAGTACTCCCGTTGGCATCCAGGGCCACCTTTTCTAAGAGCTGTTCAGTCAGGTCCATCATCCAGTGGTAATCCTTGTAGGCCACATAAAGCTCCATGATGGTAAACTCCGGGTTGTGGGTCCGGTCCATTCCTTCGTTCCTGAAATCCTTGGAAAACTCGTAAACCCCGTCAAACCCGCCAACGATAAGCCTTTTCAAATAAAGCTCATTGGCAATACGAAGATAGAGTGGGATATCGAGGGCATTGTGATGCGTGATAAACGGCTTGGCCGCAGCACCACCCGGGATAGGTTGCAGCACAGGGGTTTCTACTTCAAGGTATCCTTGCTCATTTAAGAATTCCCTAATGCTATTGGTGATTTTCGTTCTTTTTATAAAAGTATCCTTTACGGAAGGATTTACGGCCAGATCCACATAGCGTTGCCTGTACCGCAATTCCGGGTCGGTAAATTCGTCATATACATTACCCTCCGCATCGGTTTTGGGCAGGGGAAGCGGGCGCAGCGACTTGCTTAACAGGGTCAGGTGCTTCACCATTACGGTTTTTTCGCCTACTTTGGTTGTGAACAATTCCCCTTCAATACCAATGATATCCCCTATATCCAGAAGTTTTTTATATACCTCATTATAGAGGGTCTTGTCTTCCCCCGGACAGAGCTCATCGCGGTTGAAATACACCTGAATTCGTCCTTCGCTATCCTGAAGTTCGGCGAAGGAAGCTTTTCCCTGTATCCTCCTGGACATTAACCTTCCGGCAATAACCACTTTTTTGCCGTCCTCATAGTTTTCGTGTATGCCAGCTGAAGTGGTATCCACGGGAAACAAGGCAGCGGGGTAAGGATCAATCCCCAATTCCCGGAGCTGACCGAGTTTTTCTCTTCTTACGATTTCCTGCTCAGAAAGTTGCATTTCATTACGATTTCAGCCGCAAAATTACATTATTTAGAAAAAGAGGAAAGCTGTGGGTCATTTTATATTTCGCTATTGCCCGAAACCGCTGGCGAAGTATGATAAAAATCATAGAATATTGGCCGGTTCCTTCTTTCTTTTGTCGGGTTATCGTCGATTCGCTTAAGTGCCCCTGATGTATCCAAAAATTATGGGTTTAAAAAGACGGGAAGTATCGACCATTGTATAATTATAAGGATTTGTGATATGAGAAATTGGTTTTTTGGTTTACTGTTTGTTTTAGGAGGGGGTTTAAGTCTTTCAGGACAGGATCTTGCCCCATATAATAAAGTTGCTGAGTCCCAGGAATCGATCAAGGCCCTTTCCCAAAAGGTGACGGAACTGCTGCAAGCAGGTCAGTTTGAGGTTCTGGGGTCCTACCATCCCGCAAACAGAGGCACGTTAAAGGTGATTGCGTTTACCAGAAAGGATTTAAAAAACACGGTGGTAAAAGTGGCCGACCGGGGAGCGCTTGGCGCCGTAATGAAGGTTGGTTTTGTAGAGAAATCGGGGACGGTTACGGTTTCCTACACCAATCCTGATTATCTACTCAGGGCCTATTTAAGGGAACATTACGACACCTATAAAAGTACGTTTACAAAATTCGCTGCAGATTTAAAATCAGCCTTGTCGCCTGTTGGCAATGCGTTTACCCCCTTTGGAGGGACTGTGCGGGCAGATAAGCTCAAAAAATATCATTACAAGATCATGATGCCTTATTTCACGGATCCGGAGACACTCGGGGAGTATGCTTCATTTGCTGAGGGGTTAAAGATTATCGAAGAAAATCTGAGAGCAAAAAAAGGAAATACTGTTGAGGTGTATAAGTTGATCTATCCCAATAAGCAGATCGCTGTCTTTGGAGTGGGATTGAGAAATAAAGAAGATGGGGAGTCCCATTTCCTTCCTAAAATCGGGGAAGAACACGCTGCTGCCTTACCGTATGAAATAATTCTGCAAAACAAGGAGGCTACGATGCTGCATGGCAAATACAGGATTGCGCTGCACTGGCCAGACTTAACCATGGGTACCTTTAT
>JABDRK010000301.1 GCA_013041785.1 Eudoraea sp. | reverse complement strand
GGCAAGGCAAGCTGGGTCAAATGCATCTGCCTCATGGGATCAAGTCGAGCACAGGGATTAACGACACCTTTCAGGGGAATGGGTTTTTCCTGAAATACATAACTACAACCTTTCCCAATACCCTGGTTCTGGCAACAGAAATTGCCAAGGTATATTGTGACGAGTACACAGGCATTATATTTCCCGAAGTGGTTCGGGCTGTATCCAATCAACTAAAAGAATTAATACCTTTGCAGGCTAAAGAATTTGAGGAAGCCGAATTATGAGTCAGGAAAATCATTTAACAGTGCAGCAAGACGAGCATACGGCCTTATTTGAGATAGATGGGAACCTGGATCGGTTGGTTAGACGGATTGAATTACTCAGCTATGTAAACCCCCTGAATGTCGAAAAAGAAAAGCAGCGCTTTTTTGCTTCTAAATATCTTTATGAGCCGGTATTTAAGTACCCCAAGCTGAAGTTTGATCCCTATAAATTACATCGGCTATTTTTTTCACAACGCCTGGAACGCATTACCGATGAAAGGTTGCACAATTTATACCGGGATGTATTATACCATTATGCCAATATGGTACAATGCATTGAAACCATAGGCAGGGGCAGGGAATTCTATTACAATTCACTACGGATTTATGGAACACCCCGTGAGAGGGATGTCCAGAATGCGCAATTTATTCTTCATTATGCAGACGCACCCAGCCGGGGGGATATGGAGAAGGTTTTTAGTGCAGAGGAGGCCAAGGCCTATTTTGAAGATTTTGCCAGCTGTTACGATTTTCCGCTGAACATCCGTTTTTCAACACATATTGCAGCGGATGCTATGGTTAGCAATGCCACACAGACCTTGCTGATCAAACGCAATGCTTTGTTCAGTAAAAATGAATTACAGACCCTGGCCAACCATGAAATTGCAGTTCACCTTGTCACTACCTTTAACGGGTTGTTGCAGCCCCTAAAGATATTTTCACACGGATTTCCTAAAAATGTGGAAACCCAGGAGGGCCTGGCTGTTTTTAGTGAATACATGAGTGGGGCTTTAACACTTAAAAGACTCAAAGAGCTTGCATACCGGGTTATAGCTTCTGATAGTTTAATTAAAGGGTACAACTTTTCTGACACCTTCGATTTGATCCATAATCAACATAAGCTCAATAAGCACGAGGCTTTTTCTATAACTTTACGCGCACATCGTGGGGGTGGTTTTACCAAAGACCGTTTGTATCTCAGCGGCCTGCGAAAGATCTACAGAAGATATCAGAATGGACAACCGATGGATAGCTTGCTTTCAGGGAAAGTGTCCGTTGAATACTTACCAACCGTTTCCTATCTCAAAGAGCTGGGATTAGCCCAGGAGATTACGTATACCAACAAGGCATTTACGGAAAAACAAAACCAGAATACAACCCTTGATTTTATTCTGGACAATTTAAAATAACTACTCTAAAAATTTGGCCTTTAATTCCTCAGTAGGAATCATACACTGCTCTTTTCGACCGAACCAGCGATACCGGTTTCTAGCCACTAAATCGTAAATCCAATTGCTGATAACCGGCGGGACCCATTCAAAGATCGAAAGGGCGCGCCAGCCCCCTCCAAAACTCTTACCAATTTGTAAAGCCGCAGCAGCCTTAATGTAATAGGCCTTGCCTGGCTCTATGAGGATAATGGAATCTATCTTTTGGGTATCGATATTCCGTTCTGAGGTTAGTTTCTTACCCTGCTCGCTTTGTAAAGCACTAAAGCGATAGCGGTCTTTCTTGTCGCGTTTAATTATAAACTGCACCGCGCTGTTGCAGAGGTTACAAACCCCGTCAAAAAGAATTATACTGTGTTCCTTTCCGGTCATTTTTTTGATTCAACTAACTCCAATTGATCAACACTCACATTGGTGGTGAATACTCCATAATTGACCACAGCCTTGTTTTTTTCGAGGCTGTCGATGGTGCCGACTGCCTTTCCATCAAAGAGCCGGACACGGTCGCCAATTCTGAAAACAGGCCTGGGTTTCATTTTCTCGAGTTTTTCAGCCGTTTTTTGGGCAGTTTTTTTGGCTTTCCGAACAACTTTAACCTCTTCTTTAAGCTCTTCGGAAATTTTCCTCTTTTTCTCCCGTTCTGCTTTGGCTTCTTTAGCCGTTTTCTTCTTCCGTTTGCTGTTCTCGGTTTCAACGATCCGAATCAGCTCAGAGACCATCGGCCTTTTCTTTTTATCGTGAAAATAACGCTCGGCCAAGGTGTTTACTTTATTTCCCAGGTAAATCATCCGCTGGTTGTGATCATAAAGTTCCTGATAGTTTTCCAGCTTGCTTTTCAGTTTTGCATTCAGGACTTTATGTTTATTGGCTGCATCACGTGCCTTGGATTCCTCTTCCTGTAATCGGCTCCCGGTTTGGGCCATTTTTGAGCGTTCCTTTTGCATTTTAGCAATGGTAGCATCAAAGCGCACCTTTCCTCTGGAGACCTTTTTCTTGGCTCTGTTAATCAGGCTGTACGGAATCCCGTTCTTCTGGGCTACTTCAAACGTAAAGGAGCTCCCGGGCTGACCCATTTCCAACTGAAAAATGGGTTGCAGTGTTTTGCTGTCAAACAGCATGTTCGCATTAGTGGCATTCGGAAGTTCGTTGGCCAGCGCTTTTAGATTTGCATAGTGTGTGGTAATAACGCCAAACGAATCGGCTTCATAAAAAACTTCGAGAAAGACCTCTGCAAGGGCACCTCCAAGTTCCGGGTCGCTACCTGTTCCAAATTCATCAATCAGAAAAAGTGTATTGCTGTCACACTTTTTCAGGAAACGAGTCATATTTTTAAGCCGGTAGCTGTAGGTGCTCAAATGGTTTTCGATGGATTGGTTGTCCCCAATATCGGTAAGGATCTTATCAAAAAGACAAACAGTACTTCGCTCATGGACGGGAATAAGCATGCCACTTTGCAACATGATTTGCAGGAGTCCGATAGTTTTTAGGGTAATACTTTTTCCGCCGGCATTCGGACCTGAAATAACGATAATCCGATTATCCGGGTGCAATTCTATGGTCTGTGGCCAGGTTTTTTGTTTAAGCTTCTTGTTGGATAAAAGCAGCAGGGGATGGTATGCTTCTTTTAAATATAATTTTCGCTCTGTATTGATTTCCGGGAGCAAGGCCTTGATCTCTTTGGCATATTTTGCCTTAGCTGCTATAATGTCGATCTGGGCAAGGAAATCCTGATAGATCTCAAGCAGTTCCCTGTAGGGGCGTAAAATATCAGTCAGTTCTCTTAGGATTCGCTGAATTTCCTCCCGTTCCTCATATTCAAGGTTGTTTAGCTCGCGACTATATCTCAACGCTGCCTCGGGTTCAATATAGACAATACTCCCTGTCTTTGAATTGCCCATTACCGTGCCCCTGACCTTTTTACGGTACATAGCCTTAACCGCCAGAACCCTCCGGTTTTCGACCACTGATTCCCTGATCTCATCCAGGAATTCAGATGCGTGATATCGATTAAGGGCGGCATTGAAACTTTGGTTGATCCGCCCTCTAACTTGATTCATCTCCCGCCGGATATGGTATAAGGCCTCCGAAGCCCTATCCTTTATTTCTCCAAAACGGTCGATTACTTTCCCGATTTGTTCCGGGATTTCCTGATTTTCTACCAACTCATCAGCGGATTTATGGAGGAAGGGATAGTATTCTTTGAACTTTTTATAAAAACGCTTGTGCGTGCTCACGGTCTGGCAGATGACCGCGATTTTTCGAAATCCGGCTACATCAAGCAGGGTGTTTTCAATTCCAAGCAACTGAAGTTCGGCGCTTATGGCATCAAATCCATGATTTGGGATTCGGTTCTCGTTGCTGAAAGACGCGAGATATTCTGAGGTCCTTCCTAGCGCATCCCTCAGGGTATCCTGATCTTCGATCAGCGTTATTTGCAATACACGTTCCCTCCCCAGCTCAGTGTTGCAATAGGCTGAAACCTGCTGTAAAACCGATGGAAACTCCAGATCCTGTAAGGTCTTTTTTAAGATACCACTCATTAATTTTCAAATACTGCGCAAAGGTAGGCAATACCATCCTTTCCTGAAATCGCAGCATATTGGACCAAATTCTTCACTTCAAAACAATAAACAGGTATTATAAAAGTTTTGTATTAGGAGACACAGCAATGGAAATGGGAAGTAATGCTATGGATAAAATACATCCCATGAAAAGAACCTTTATTCTTCTATCCGGATTGCTGTTAGCGGCTTTGGGCCTGAGCTGCAGTGCAACCAATCGCTTAACCATGGGCATAACGGAACCAGCTCCGGTTATGCTGTCCGCGGAAGCCCGCAAAATCGGCATTATTAACCGCAGTATGCCCTCTGAGTCTAACAAGGGTGTGGATAAAATTGATCAGATCTTGTCCGCAGAAGGACAAATGCTTGATAAAGAAGGGGCTGAAGCCAGTATTAATACCCTTTCACAGGCACTTCGTGAATATGGGATATTTGACGAAATAAAAATCCTGGAAGATCAGACTTTAAATAAGGGGCTAGGAATTATGCCGGCCAATTTATCCTGGGACGAAGTTGAACGGATTTGCCAGGAGAACGGAGTTGATGTTCTGTTTTCACTGGCCCTGTATGATACTGACACCAAGGTCTCTTACAAATTGACCACCATGCAATTACCCAATGATCTTGGAATAAATATGGCGGTTCCTGCGCATGAACTCACTTTACATACCTTAATCAAGACTGGATGGAGAATCTATGATAATATAGACCAGGTGGTGGCAGACCAGTTTATGTCTCGTGGGGAAGTATTTGCTGCGGGTAAGGGAATAAACCCGCTGAAAGCGTATGAGGCCATTCTGAATAGAAAAGAGGCTGTTATGCAACGCAGTATGGCGCTTGGTAACAATTATGGTCTCCGCTTACTACCCACGAA
>JABDRK010000298.1 GCA_013041785.1 Eudoraea sp. | reverse complement strand
AGTGCATTCAGATTATAATCCAGAAATAGCAGATACAATTGCCCGTTCTTCGCATAGCCATCTACAAATTCCTTTCCCTTGATCTTATAATTATACTCATCTATGAGATTAAGGTCCTTATCGTAGTGTTCAATCAAATAGCCTTTGGGGGAAAGAACCAATCCGGAATAATAGGCACGCACCAGAAGTGTACCCCCTGTGCCATCTTCCGAAATGGACATCAGGTTAGAATATTTATACCGATCATTATATTTATCGCCAATCTCAAAGGATACGGGCATTTCCTGACTTTTCATTGATACAAAAATCAACGCAAAAACTAGGAAAGTTATGGTTTTCCTGAACATAAAATAAGCCGTTTGTGGTTACTCAGGCCCCCGGAAATTTGGCTTTTCTTTTTTCGAGGAATGCGGTGGTTCCTTCCTTGAAGTCATCCGTACCGAAACACTCCCCAAAGGCTTTGATCTCAGCCTTAAATCCCTGGGCATTATTCATAAAACCTGCATTTACGGCTTTTATTGCGTATGAAATGGCTACTGGAGAATTATTCGATATCCTGTTTGCGATATCTTCACAGAAGTCCAGCAACTCTTCCTGAGGCACTACATGATTTACCAGTCCGTATTCCTTGGCTTCCGCGGCATTGATCATTCCTGCGGTCATAATCAATTCCATGGCCCTCCCTTTTCCGATTAGTCTTGGTAAGCGCTGTGTGCCTCCGTATCCCGGAATAACCCCCAGGGATACTTCCGGTAAACCCATATGTGCATTCTCACTGGCAACGCGAAAATGACAGGCCAGGGCCAATTCCAATCCGCCACCCAGGGCAAATCCGTTTACCGCAGCAATAACTGGTTTACTGAGGTTTTCAACAAAATCAAATAGCAGCTTTTGTCCACTGGAAGCAAGTTGCGAGCCCTGTTTTACCGAGAAATGAGCAAATTCTGCGATATCCGCCCCGGCAACGAAGGCTTTTTCACCACTTCCAGTAATAATAATCACCTGTACGTCGGCGTCGGATTCCAGATGCTGCAGCGCATCATGCAATTCCTGTATGGTAGCCCGATTGAGGGCATTGAGTTTTTTTGGCCGGTTGATAATAATCGTAGCCAGATGATCTTCCTGTTCTAGAATTAAGTTTTCAAACTGCATAGTATATCTTACTTTTTATGATCTGCTATAACTCTCGGGAATCTTACCGTAAACACTGTGCCTTTGCCCTTTTGTGAAGTAAACGTAATGGTTCCCCCATAGGTCTCCACGATATTCTTTACCATCCCCAAACCAAGCCCCATGCCACTGGATTTGGTCGTAAACTTGGGCTCAAAGACTTTCTCCCTGACATCGTCAGCAATACCCACCCCATTGTCCGCAACAGAGACTTTAACAAAGTCACCATCTGCGGATACCGATACCAGAATACGGGGTGATCCTACCTCCGGCACAGCCTGAATGGCATTTTTAACCAGATTAGTAACCACCCTAACCAGCTGGGTCCTGTCGAGTTTGGCAATGATTTCTTCCTCCTCTGCAATGAAATGGATATATTTTTCATTAAAAATATCCAGGGCGAGCTTCACGGTTTTTATCACATTCAGGGTTTCGTTCTGTTGCGCAGGCATTTCCGCAAAGTTGGAAAAGGCGGAAGCAATACTGCTCATGGTGTCAATTTGTTGCACGAGCGTTTTACAGTATTCCCTGACCTTTTCCCGGGCTTTTGGATCCTCAGGATCAAATTTCCGCTCAAAGCTCTGAACGCTCAATCGCATCGGTGTCAAGGGGTTTTTGATTTCATGAGCTACCTGTTTTGCCATTTCCCTCCATGCCTGTTCCCTTTCACTACGCGCTAATTTTGCTGCACTTTCCTCAAGGGCATCGATCATGCCATTATAGGAATCTATGAGTTTTCCTATCTCTTCCCCGGGATTTTCGATGATGATCTTTTCGTTTCTTCGGCTTAGTTCTGTTTTGGTTATTTTTTCCGAGATGGTTTGCAGGGAACGCGTGATGTATTTCGAAATGAAATAGGCCAGTGCGATGGCAATCAGCAACATAAATACATACACCAGGCTCAGGCGGATAAGGAACTCACGCAATTCCATATCATTAAAGGAATTATCCTCAAAATAGGGTAGATTTAATATCCCTATTGGTTTAAAACGATTGTCCGTAATGAAGGTGTACGAAGCCTTATACCTGTCTCCCTCCTGCAATAGGTCCTCAACATAGCGCTTGGTTGGGCTTGCATTCAGATTAGTCAGGACTTCTGCATGGAGCACACGGGCAATGGAATCATTCCGGAAACTAGGCCTGGAACTTTTGATCAGATTCCCCTGAAGGTCGTAAATATTGAAATTTACATTTTGGACATCGGCTATTCGGTAAATCTCATCGCGAAAGATCAGGGCAAGGTTATCTGTTGTTACCGGGAAGGTTGTTTCTTTTAACGCATATTCAATGCTCTGTTTAATCTGGGCTTCCTTTCGCTCAAGCCGGACCACATGATAATCCCGCGATTGTTCGCGGTATTGATACAGGGTTACCCCTGCGATCAATACGGAAGCAATCAACACCAATAAAATCATGGCGATGAAAATCCGGGACCTTAAGGAAAGCTTTGCAAACAAGGGCTTGCGTTTTGAGTTTAAAGATAGCAATAATCGGTCCAAACCGGTTCAGGAAAACGCACCAACTCGGGTCCTGTACAGCCCTTTTGGATATATCCCAATCTAAGCCTCAGGATTTTTTTCACGTATCCTTTTGTAGAGGCGGATCCCAAGCATGAGCAGCACGGCCAAAAGTACTAACCCCAACAAACCGTAGATCCAGTTCACTGCGTTCTTTAACACGACCAGGAATATCACGGCAAACAATATCAGCGTAGCACCTTCATTCCAAATCCGCATATAATTTGAGGTGTAGCGGTTTTCATCCCTTTGCAGTTGGCGGTATATCTGATGCGTTTTAAGATGATAAGCAAAGAGTAAAAGCACAAACCCAAGCTTAACATGCATCCAGGGTTGAGCAAGCCATCCGGGCATCATTATCAGTAAGCATACAGCAAAAAGGGTACAGAGGACCGCAGAGGGCCAGGTGATGATATTCCAAAGCCTTTTTGTCATAAGCCGGAGTTGCCCAGCCAGGATTTCCCGCTCCGGGGAAGGCTTTTCCAATGCCTCAATATGATAGATAAAAAGCCGGGGTATATAGAAAAGCCCTGCAAACCAGGTCACCACAAAAATAAGATGCAACGCTTTTATGTAGGGATAAAAAGCAGCCACTAATTCGGTATGCGAATAGCTCCAATCCCTGCCTCCCAAAGGGCTTTATTAAAAGCGGGGATGTCATTTTGGATCAGCGTTGCCGCTTTAGCCTTTAGAACAGCCCATTGTTTGTCCAATTCAGCCCTCCTATCCTGAGAAGACTTATTTACCCGTGGTATGGCGCTATTGGTCTGGTTGATCAGAAAAAGGTATTCTGCGCTGAATTTATTGGGAAAATTCTCTACATCGTCATAAGCCTTTGATTTTCGCTGTACCATTTCCTCATCCCAGGTTTTTAATTTGTCCAATAGCGCATTTCCCTGGGTTTTCAGTGATCCGGATTCCATATCTGAAAGGATAGCCTGTAATTGATCCTGAACCTGGTAGAGAGAGTTGATCGTATTGTGCATTTGGGTCAGGTTGCTTTCCAGATTAGACATGAATTTGTCATAGGCTTCATACTGTCCGGGTTTGGTTTCAAATCCCCGCATTTCCCTGATCTCTCCGGTAGTGCTTACGGTTTTGTCTCCTGCTGTTAATTCCAAAGTATAGGTGCCCGGAGGTGCCTTATGTCCCCTGAAATTAGCTTCGATATAAACATCAGGAATCCCGGGCATGATGGGGTATCCTAAATTCCACACAAACCGATTTAGTCCTTTTTTCTTGCTGAGAACCGGCTTTGGAGGGGCCCCGCCGCCGTTATGCGGTTTATAGTCCGGGTCCTTTTCAGAACTGAAGGTGCGCACAACTTTACCCTGTGCATTCTTAATGGTCAGGGTTAATGCTGCATCACTGTTCAATTCAGGTAACTGATAATACAACACCATGCCATTGGCAGGGTTTACGCCCTGAAACGGATGTGTTCCCTTAAACTTTGTTGAATTGCCACTAAGCGGACTCCCCCAATTTCCATTGTAGGTAACTTCAGGCTGCATGATGGACATGCCCGTGGAACTGGGTACATACTGTGCCAATGCCTGCAGGTCGTCCAGGATCCAGAAGGACCGTCCTGAAGTAGCAACAATCAGGTCGCCCTGGTGCACTTTTAGATCCGTTATAGGGGTCACGGGGAGATTCAACTGGAAGGGTTCCCAATTGCTTCCGCCATCCCAGGAAATATACATGCCCTTCTCGGTACCTGCATAGAGCAGATTTTTACGCTGAGTATCTTCCCTGACAACCCGGGTAAAGGCCCCGTAAGGGATTCCCTTGCTGATATTGGTCCAGGTTTTTCCGTAATTGGTTGTTTTATACAAGGCCGGGGTATAGTCATTAAATTTATAACGGGTGGTGGCGATATATGCTGTACCCGGATCATGCGGGGAAATATCAATGGCATTTACCAAACATTCCTGAAGACCTTTTGGGGTGACATTTTCCCAGGAGGCTCCCCCGTTTCGGGTAAGGTGTACCAGGCCATCATCACTCCCTGTCCAGAAGACCCCTTTTTCATGGGGTGATTCAATCATATAGGCAATGGTTCCATAATTTTCAGCTCCAACCGCCTCAACGGTATACGGCCCTCCACCTTTACCCTGCTTTTCGTCCATATTCCTGGTGAGGTCAGGCGAAATTTCTTCCCAGGTAAGGCCCATGTCCCGGGTTCTCAACACGAGCTGAGCACAATGGTAGAAGGTGCCGGGTTCGTGTTGTGACCAGATAATGGGGGCATTCCAGTTGTAGAGATATTTCATATCCCGTGCAGCCCGACCCAAATATTGAATTGGGGCTGCCATGATTTTAGTTCCGGATTTTGTTTCCATATCCAGGGCTTCAATGGTTCCCAAATAACTCCCCCCTAAGATGTATCTTGGATTTTTTGGATCAAATGCCAGGAAAGCACTTTCCCCTCCTGCAGCATAGGTCCAGTCCTGTTCGCCAATCCCCCTGCGGCCTGCGGACATACTAGCAATCCTGACTGAGGTATTGTCCTGTTGCCCTCCATAAATATTATACGGGAAAAGGTCATCCGCATTAATACGATAAAACTGAGCCGTTGGCATATTAGATTGTGTAGACCAGGTCTTTCCATGGTTAAAGCTAATGGCTGCTCCTCCGTCATTGGCGATCACCATGTTGTCTGAGTTGGCCGGATTGATCCATAAATCGTGAAAATCCCCGTGGGTGCCTGTAATACGTTCCCAGTTTTTTCCTCCATCAATTGATCGCAAAGCCTGTGCGCTCAGGACGTAAACGGTGTTTTCGTCGTTGGGATCTGCAAAAACTTCAATATAGTACCAGGCACGTTGCACGAGCCTGTTATCCCCGCTTACCATACGCCAGGAGGCACCGGCATCCATAGACACAAAAAGCCCTCCTTTGTCCTGATCAGAATCGCTTTCGATCAGGGCATAAACACGGTTGGGGTTTGCCGGGCTTACTGCAATGGCCATCTTCCCTTTCTCCTCCGGAAGTCCGTTGTGGATCTGTTTCCAGCTTTTACCTCCGTCCATAGACTTATACAAACCACTTCCGGGGCCCCCGCTGATCACTTTAAACGGGGTTCTCTGGTGCTCCCACATGGCTGCATATAAAATGTCTGGTGCCGTTGGATCCATGGACAGTTCGGATGCCCCTGTGCCTTCATTTACATAGAGCACTTTTTCCCAACTTTCCCCGCCATTTGTTGTTTTATATATTCCCCGTTCCGGATTTGGACCGTACAAAGCACCCTGAGCAGCTACATATACCACGTCGGGATTATCCGGGTGAATTATGATACGGGCAATATGCTGCGTTTTTTCCAGGCCAATCTTCTTCCAGGTCTTACCCGAATCTGTGGACTTGTAAACCCCGTCTCCATAGGAGCTCATTACCCCCCTCGGAGCATGTTCGCCCATTCCACAGTACACAACATTGGGATGTGAGGCTGAAACAGCCACGGCCCCAACAGATCCTGTCTCAAAAAATCCATCTGAAATGTTCTCCCAACGCTGTCCGGCATCCTGGGTTTTCCAGAGTCCGCCCCCTGTAATACCCATATAATAGGTTAATGGATCCCCTACCACACCGGTGGCTGTTACCGACCTGCCACCACGGTAAGGTCCTATATTTCTATATTTTAGCGGGGCAAAATACTCAGCCGCAGACTGGGCCAAACCCACTGTTAAGGATAAAATAGCTACCAGGAGCACTAGTGCCTGTTTTTTCATAAGTTGAGGATTTATATAGGGCGTTTATTCTTCTATAAAAAGATAGTTAAGGTTTAAAGCGTTGAATGACTGATTAAAGCTGGCAATTTCCTTGTCCACGAGCTTGTCAAAAGTTTCAAGTTGCTCATTGATCTTTTGGGACAGCTCATTTTTTACCTGAATGTCCTGGGCAGTTGGTGGGAAATCATCCAGGGAAACCAGACTGTTTAAATGCGCCAGCTTGTTGTTAAGCCGAATAGGGAAATTTAAAGGGTCCTGCCCACTTCTGTTTTTAGTTTGATACAGGGCTTTTTCAATAGCTTCAAAGTCTGTTTTCATCTTTTTAGCCTTCTCCCTCAATTCCTTTGTTCGCTCATCGTCCTTGTATTGTTTCATAAATGCATCAAGCTGGGTCGAGATCTTTCTGATCTTTTTAATGGATTGGTGCGCACGATCAACAGTCGTATTTACATCCGTAATGAAATCGTACTGTTTTTGCATATCGGCCACGGTAACCTCAGCCCTGGGATCCGGAAGGATCTTAAATACCTGAGATTGCATTTCCCCATTTACATTCAGATGCACCTGGTAATTTCCGGGAACCGCTTTGGCTCCATTGAGATTGGCCCACCAAAGGATCATTCCTTTGAGCAATTCAGCTCCCTTACCCCGGGTATTCCAAACGTGGGTATTACCCCCTTTTTTCACTTTCAATTGCTTCTTTGTATCCTTGGCATAGGTGCTATAAGAAGCCAGGGTATCTCCCTGGGTAGTGGTATAGGTCAGGGCAATACTGTCCTTTTTGTCAAAATCTCGAAGGTAGAAATGTGTCACCACCCCATTTGGATGATTCTGTCCTGCCGTTTTGGAGGGTGTGGCAGATGCCCTTCCCTTGGTTCGATATGAATCTTTTGGAGCATACAGGATGTTTGAAGCTGTTTTTTTGTTGTCGTCCAGCTGATGAAGCACGGTCAAATCGTCCAGCATCCATACGCTACGCCCTTGAGTAGCTACAACGAGGTTATTGTCTTTGATGGCCAGATCGGTGATGGGAACTATAGGCAGGTTCATTTGGAAAGGCTGCCAATTTTGTCCATCATTAAAAGAAACGTACATCCCGGTCTCTGTCCCTGCATAGAGGAGGCCTTTCCTTTTTGGATCTTCGCGCAGTACACGCGTAAAATGTTCGCTTTGAATTCCATTGGTAATACGGCTCCAGGATTTTCCATAATCCGTGGTTTTATACAGATATGGCGTAAAATCCCCAAGCTTATATCGTGTTGCTGCCAGGTAGCAGGTTCCTTCATCAAAAGCCGATGGTTCAATGCTGTTAACCATGCTCCATTCGGGCATATTTGCCGGGGTCACATTTTCCCAGGACTGTCCCCCATCACGGGTTATATGCACCAGGCCGTCATCACTTCCCACCCACATCAAACCTTCTTTTAGCGGGCTTTCATTAGCGGCAAAAATGGTACAGTAATATTCCACCCCGGTATTGTCCTGGGTGATAGGCCCTCCGCTGGAAACCAATTTATCCGGATCATTTCGCGTGAGGTCGCCACTGAGCAATTTCCAGCTTTGTCCTTCATCAGTACTTAGATGTACATGGTTTGAAAAGGTGTAAAGCTTTTTAGGATCGTGCTTGCTAAAAATGATCGGAAAATTCCATTGAAATCGGTACTTCATTCCTTCGGCTCCATAGCCCATGGGATTATCCGGCCATACATTGATTGCCCTTACGGTACCGGCCTCGTGGTTGACCCGTGTCAGGAATCCGCCATAACTGCCTCCATAGACAATATCATTATTTGAGGGGTCCACTGCTATATGCGCAGACTCCCCTCCTGCAGTTGATTCCCAGTCATCTTCACTTATACTGCCCCCATCACTGCGGTGACGAATTCGTACCGTCGAATTGTCCTGTTGAGCAACGTATATGCGATAGGGAAAATCATTATCCGTGGTAACCCTGTAAAATTGGGCTGTGGGCTGATTGTAATAGGTACTCCAGGTAGTGCCTCCGTCATAGGAGACCTGTGCTCCCCCGTCATCTCCAATAATCATGCGTTTGGGATTTTCCGGGGCAATCCATAAGTCGTGGTGATCCCCGTGCGGGGCATTGAATGTTTTAAAGGTTTTACCCCCGTCGGTAGATTTATGATAACGCACATTGAGCACATAAACCACGTCCTCATTTTCAGTATCGGCATACACCCTTGTATAGTACCAGGCCCTTTGACGCAGCTTGCGTTCCCCATTTATCAGGGTCCATTTTTTTCCTCCGTCATCAGACCGATAAAGCCCCCCTTTTTCCTTGTGTTCGACAATAGCCCACACCCGGTCCGAATTCTTATGAGAGACAGACACTCCAATAATCCCAAGGGTATCAGCAGGAAAGCCTTCATTTTTTGATATTTCCGTCCAGGTTTCTCCACTATCTGTGCTTTTCCAAAGTGCTGAACCCTCACCACCACTGCTCAGGCTGTAAGGGGTGCGCTTGGCCCGCCAGGTTGAGGCATAAAGAATCCTGGGGTTGTTCGGGTCCATCACCAGATCTACCGCTCCTGCCTGCTCATTCACAAACAGGGTTTTCTTCCAGCTTTTACCCCCATCCGTACTTTTATAGATACCGCGATCCGTGGTAGGTTTGTATATATTTCCCAAAACTGCCGCATACACAATATCCGGATTATCCGGGTGTAATCGTATCCTGGGGACATGCCGGCTTTTTATCAGTCCTGCCGATTTCCATGTTTTCCCTGCGTCTACGGTTTTCCAAACACCATACCCAGAAGAAACATTACCCCTAAGGGTCTTTTCACCTCCTCCTACATAGATCACATTGGGATCGCTCTGGGCTACTTCAACGGCTCCAATACTCCCTCCAAAATATCCGTCAGAGATATTTTCCCAGGACCTGCCGCCATCTGTTGTTTTCCAGACACCACCACCTGTGGCGCCGAAATAAAACAAATTGGGTTCGCCAGGAACACCGGTAACCGCAGCTGATCGCCCTCCTCTAAAAGGCCCAACCAGTCTGTATTCCATGCTGGAATACAAAGCCTCCGGATATTGGACCGGATTTGCCGTGGTTTTCTTGCGCCTTTGGGCGTTAAGTGAATCTGGAATTAATGTAAAGACAAGTAAAACAATGCCTAAGAGCAATGGAAAGCGTTTCATATTGTGTTCGTTTGAATTAGTCGGCCTTAAATGTAGGGAAAAAGAGGCAGATATTAAATGGAGCGCCTGACTACATACACATAAAGATTTAGTACATTAGAAAAGCGATCCGAGTCCATTCATTGAATCCTAAAACAAGACTCCTATGAAGATTTTAATAGTGAGAGCGGTAATGCTTCTGAGTATAGCTTTCCTTTTTTATTCCTGTAATCAGGTAACTGAAAAACCTGTTGGCCTAAACCCTGTTAATAAAAGTTATTACGATCAGCACAATGGCTATTCCGAGGCCGTTGTAATCACTTCGGCCAGCCACAAAACTGTATATATTTCGGGACAGATTGGGGACGGGCAGGATTTGGAAACACAAATGCGTTCTGCCATAGAAAAACTGAAAGCACTGCTCAATAAGATGGGAGGTAGCACCAGTGATATTGTTAAAATGAACACCTATATAGTAGGCTATGATGAGGTACAACTGGAAAGCTTCCGAAAGGTGCGAAAGGAACTGTTGGGAGATGAAAAAATGCCGGCAAGTACCCTGGTTGGGGTACAATCACTGGCAAAAAAAGACTGGTTGATAGAAATTGATGCGGTTGCTGTAATCCCTCTATAAGATACCCGGTATGAAATCTTCTATCCCATCATGGAAAACGCTTGCAGGATTCTTCTTTGCTCTAATTTCAGTCTGCAGTTGTGATACATCAGATGATTCAACCTTCGATCGAAAAGCGCATATTAAGCAGATACAGGCAAATCCCGATTTCCAATCCTGGGCACACTATCTGGGGGATCCGGAACGTACCCATTTTTCGCTCTTATCCCAAATAGACACCAGCAATGTAAAGCAGTTGGTTCCTGCCTGGAGTTATGTTAGCGGAGAAGTTTCCGAGGACCGGACCACGCAGATACAAACCAACCCGTTGATCGTTGGTAACACCTTGTATGGCATAAGTCCCGCCAACGACTTGTTTGCACTGAACGCCGGCAGCGGTGAATTAATGTGGGAATTCAGCCCCCCCGGAACAGACCAGACTGGTTTGGGTTTGAGCAGGGGTATGGTATATTGGACGGACGATAAAGGAGGGCAGGCACGTATCTTCTACGCTTCAGGTTACCAGTTATATGCGATTGACGCCCTAAGTGGCAAACGTATTAGTGCCTTTGGGAAGAAGGGCTTTGTAGATCTCAGAGAAGGTCTGGGCAGAGATCCGGAAAAAGTACCCATAGTGATGACCACCCCCGGAGTTATCTATAAAAATTTGCTGATCACCGGGCATCGTACGTCGGAATCTCCGGGAGCTGCACCCGGGCATATTCGGGCCTATGACGTGATCAGTGGAGACCTCATCTGGATATTCCATACCATTCCACAGCCCGGAGAATACGGCTATGAAACCTGGCCGGAAAAAGCGTATACCACTACAGGAGGTGCCAACAACTGGGCGGGCATGGCCCTCGATGAAA
>JABDRK010000282.1 GCA_013041785.1 Eudoraea sp. | reverse complement strand
TAGAGAAAAATGCTGTCTATGCGAACATTGATGCATAGGAAACCCCACTTACACAACAAAAACTCGCTCCCTTGGGGCGAGTTTTTTAGTTTTAGGAAAAATATTACAAAATGAAACGGATCTTATTTTTTCTATTTCTGGGCTTTTCAGGTTTTAGCTTTGCCCAATCTAACGTCAATGACCTGCTTGCAGCAGGTATCGAGGACGCTGAACAGTATACCAATGCTTATCTGGCCCCGGCTTTGGAAGCTTCCATTTATAATTTGGGGGGTAGCTGGTACAATACGGCGGATGCTAAACCCCTGGGAGGGTTTGAAATATCAGTGGTTGGAAACCTGGCATTTTTTAAGAATAAAGATGATAAAAAGGGCTTTGTTCTGAATACTGCCGATTACCAAAACCTCCAATTTACGGACGGCAGTACCTCCAAAACCGTATCCACGGCTTTAGGGGACATTGAAGGAATTCAGGTATTTGTTGAGGATGAAAGCGGCCTGGTCCGTGCCGATTTTGAATTGCCTACAGGACTTGCCTCTGAAGACATCAACTTCATTCCTTCCGGATTTCTGCAGGCCAGTGTGGGTCTTATTAAAGGAACGGAGGTAAAAGCCCGCTTTCTGCCAAAAATAGATACGGATGAAGTTTCACTTAGTTTATTTGGTTTGGGGATACAGCATGAATTCACTAAACATCTCCCGGCAGATAAAGTTCTTCCTGTTGCGATTTCTGCCGTTATCGGATATACTCAACTGAATGGTGAGTACGATTTTACCTCTACAGGCGTTGTGGATGGGGAAAATCAGCGATTAGATACCAAAATCAAAACCTGGAATTTCCAGGCGGTTGTCTCCACCCGCTTGCCCATAATTAACTTTTACGGTGGTCTGGGATACCTTTCCGGAAAATCGGAAACCGATGTATTGGGGACCTATGTGGTTACTTCGGGCCCGTTTCAAACTACCTATACGGATCCATTTTCAGTAAATGCGGATGCCAGCGGGGTTATTGCCAATGTGGGAACAAAACTAAAACTGGGTTTTTTCCGCCTGAATGCAGACTATTCCCTGGGTGAATTTAACCGGTTCACCTTTGGAATCAACTTTGGCTTCAGATAGGATTTAATCACACTTTAGATAAAATAAAAAACAGCCTTCAAATCGAAGGCTGTTTTTCGTAACTATATGGAAAAATTAAGGGGGTTACTCTCTAAATGCCAGGATATTGTCCTGGGTGTCGGCCAATACTTCTCCGGCCTCGTGGTCTTTCCTGGTTACCGTATGACTGGGCATTTCGGTTCCCGGATAATTAATAGTATAGATGCCGTCATTGGTCTCCCAGTTAAAATCAGTCTTTACCACCAGGGTGTTGTTTTCGTAACGGTGGTATCTACCCAGATAAACATCGTTAAAGATCCATTCTTGTCGCACTGATTCCCTACTCGTTTCATCCACTTCATTAACATCCATGCGTGACCAGATCCCGATAACAGGGTCATTGTTTTCTGGAATACGCGAACAGTTACTGACAGAGACAATGGCGACAATGGCCATAAGGGAAAAGAACTTTTTCATGTAGGTATGCGTTGATTTGGGCACTATTGAAAAATAAACGCAATTCAGGAGGGCTCTATTGTTAAAATTCGATATACTGCAACTTTTGGCATGAATCTTCGTTGAAGTGCATATTTTTTTAACACTTATATACCATCCATTATTCTCTAAAAACCGTGTTGTTGGGTCAAATTAATCCTTCACCAAGGGCCCCTTATTCCTTTAAAATTCCTTAATTTTGCGGGTGTTTCAAGTCTGTTTAAAGCAGCCCCTCAGGCTTTTTAAGCAGGACTAAATAATAACCATTTAAAACCTCAATTACATGAAAGTTACCGTAGTAGGAGCGGGTGCTGTTGGTGCTAGTTGCGCCGAGTATATCGCCATAAAAGATTTCGCTTCAGAAGTCGTTCTGTTAGACATCAAGGAGGGCTATGCGGAAGGCAAGGCCATGGATTTGATGCAGACGGCATCCTTAAACGGCTTTGATACCAAGATTACAGGAACTACTAACGACTACAGCAAAACAGCTGATAGTGCTATCGCAGTGATTACTTCAGGGATCCCCAGGAAGCCCGGGATGACGCGTGAAGAGCTTATCGGCATAAATGCAGGAATAGTCAAAACCGTAGCTTCCAGCCTCCTGGAACATTCCCCCAATGCGATCATAATTGTAGTAAGTAATCCTATGGACACCATGACGTACCTGGTTCATAAGACTACAAGTCTGCCTAAAAGTAAAATTATTGGTATGGGAGGTGCCCTGGATAGCGCAAGATTCAAATATCGGCTTGCTGAAGCCATGGAAGCACCAATTTCTGATATAGACGGGATGGTAATTGGAGGTCATAGCGATACCGGGATGGTTCCCATGATCCGGCATGCAACCCGAAACAGTGTTCAGGTATCGGAATTCTTGTCGGCCGAACGTATGCAGGAAGTAGTAGAAGCTACTAAAGTGGGAGGTGCCACGCTAACCAAGCTGCTGGGTACCAGTGCCTGGTATGCGCCCGGGGCTGCTGTTTCGGCCCTCGTACAGGCCATCGCCTGTGACCAGCACAAAATGTTCCCCTGTTCTGCCCTGCTGGCTGGAGAATACAATTTGGATGACATTTGTATTGGCGTACCGGTGATTCTTGGAAAGAACGGTATTGAAAGAATCGTGGAAATCGAATTGAACGATAAGGAGAAGGCTAAAATGCAGGAAAGCGCTGCGGGGGTTAAGAAAACCAACGGTCTTTTAGACGTTTAAGTGAAACTGAACCTAAGTAAAAGCACCTTTCTGAAAGGTGCTTTTTTTGTTCCTGTAGGTCGCCCGGGGTGCTATTTTAATCTTTGGGAACAGGACTGGAATTGTAATTTGACCGCTCTTATCACCCCCTACAAATCCAACAAATTAATTGTCAAATCCTATTGGAAATGATATATTTGCACGCTATTTACGAACACCATCATCAAATCATTATAACCCATGCAGAATAAAGGACTCATAAAGCTTTTTGCTTTACTGTTCGGACTGGTTAGTATCTATCAACTATCCTATACCTTTATCACCAGTAAAATTGAAAGCGACGCAGAGACCTTCGCGGCGTCGAAAATTCCATCCGTAGAGGAGGATTACGTTTCCAAACGTGAAGTATTGGAGGCACGTTATCTGGATTCCATTGGAAAAAACCCCATTCTGGGATTTACCTCCTATGAAGAGGCCAAAACGAAAGAGCTGAATAAAGGGCTCGATTTAAAGGGGGGTATTAACGTTACCCTTCAGATTTCGGTCAAGGATATCCTCAAGGGACTTGCGGCCAACACCAAGAATCCCATTTTCAACAAAGCCCTGGCTGATGCAGATGCCGCCTCGAAGAACAGCGATGACACCTATTTGAATTTGTTCTTTGATGCGTTTGAAAATATCAAAGGTGACGCTAAACTGGCCAATCCGGACATCTTTGCCAACAAAGGGCTCAGTGATGAGATCAATTTTCAGATGACCGATGATGAAGTAAAGCCTGTTATTCGCAGGAAAATTGATGAATCCGTGGTTTCGGCCTTTGAAGTACTGCGGGAAAGGATTGACGGTTTTGGGGTTACCCAACCGAATATCCAGCGGGAAGGGAATTCAGGACGTATCGTGGTTGAGCTCCCCGGAGCACGGGATATTGCCAGGGCGCGTGACCTGCTATCCAGTACTGCCCAATTGGAGTTCTGGGAAACCTATGAACCTGGCAATCAAAATCTGATCAACTTTTTTATTCAGGCCAACAACGAACTCAAGGATATCGTGGTATCCGAAGAGGAAGATATTGTGAAGGAAGAATCGGAAATTGATTCCCTGCTTTCTGATGTTGCCCAGGATTCTCTAGATCTTGCTACGGAACGCAATCCGTTGTTTGAAAAACTTCAGCTTAATGGCCCCGGATTCGCTATCGGGATTGCAGCTATTAAAGATACCGCCGAAATCGGGGGCTGGCTTCGCATGCCGGAGATTAGAAGATTGCTTCCCGCTGAAGTCCAATTTACTAAATTCCTGTGGGAACGTCCTTCGAAAGGCTCTGAGGTAGCAGCCCTTTTTGCCCTGAAATCCAACCGGGATAATATTCCGAGGATGAGCGGGGATGTGGTAAGCGATGCCCGTGACCAGTTTGACCAGTTCAACCGTCCCGCCGTGGGAATGGATATGAATGTGAAGGGGGCCAAGGAATGGGAAAAGCTCACCAGTGAAGCAAATTTGAATAATACCGGGATCGCGATAGTCCTGGATAATAAAGTATACACTGCCCCTGGGGTTACCACCGTGGGTGGGATTTCCGGAGGTAGCTCAGAGATCACTGGTACCTTTACCGTCAATGAAACCAAAGACATAGCCAATGTACTAAGGGCAGGTAAATTACCTGCGTCGGCTGAGATAATCGACTCCTTTGTAGTGGGACCCTCCCTGGGACAGGAAGCTATAGATAGTGGGTTTATGTCCTTTCTCATTGCCATGATATTTGTCCTGATCTGGATGATATTCTACTATGGTAAAGCCGGGATTTTTGCAGACATTGCCCTTATTTTCAATATTGTGTTGATCTTCGGGGTGTTGGCCAGCCTGGGTGCCGTGCTTACCCTGCCGGGGATTGCCGGTATTGTGCTGACCATAGGGATGTCCGTGGATGCCAACGTGCTTATCTTCGAACGGATTAAAGAAGAGATAGCCAAAGGCAAGGGTAAAGGGCAGGCTATTGCCGACGGTTTTGCCAATGCGCTTTCATCTATCCTGGACGCTAATATCACAACGGGGCTGACAGCCTTGATCTTGTTGGTCTTTGGTTCCGGACCTATTAAAGGATTTGCCACTACCTTGATTATTGGTATCCTTACTTCCCTGTTTACGGCAATCTTTATTACGCGCTTGCTGGTAGACTGGTATAGCTCTGGTAAAGGACGTTCGCTTGATTTCTCAACGGCCATCACCAAAAACCTGTTCAAGAACATGGACATCAGATTCCTCAGTAAACGTAAGGTAGCTTACATTTTGTCTTTTATTTTGGTTGCAGTCGGGATATTCTCGCTGACTACCAGAGGA
>JABDRK010000278.1 GCA_013041785.1 Eudoraea sp. | reverse complement strand
ACGTGGACCTTACGCTGCTCAGCATTGCCATCGTATTT
Organism: Eudoraea sp.; assembly: GCA_013041785.1. Taxonomy (GTDB): domain Bacteria; phylum Bacteroidota; class Bacteroidia; order Flavobacteriales; family Flavobacteriaceae; genus Lentiprolixibacter. The sequence continues at coordinate 2,936 of JABDRK010000278.1, read as the reverse complement.
CCCTTGGTGTTCACTATCCGGGGATCATTCCGCCGTCGTGAAAAAGCCCTGGAGCACCTGAGTAAATTCCGAAGCGCCCTTAAAACGGTGTACTACTTTGTAATGAATAACCAGGAGCTTTCCCAGGCAGATAAGGACAAAATGGATAAAATTTTATCTGATATAAGCGGCAAGACCATATTACACCTGGGAGGCAATTTTGAAAGTACCAAGGAACTGGATGAGATTATCAATAGCGTCAATAAGTTTATGTTGGAGGTGGGGGAGGGGGTTTCAAACAAACTCAAGGACCGGGTATTTCGCTTTATGAAAGACCTGCATGAGGCCATAGAAAACCTGCATGCCATCAATATCCACAGAACTCCCATAACCCTAAAGGCGTATTGCAAGATCTTTATCTATATTTTTCCCCTGATTTACGCGCCAACCATCATTTTCCATGTGGGCCCTACAACGCCTCAGTGGGTTACGTATTTTATTGTCTTGCTCACCCAGTTTATTCTAATCTCCCTCTACAATATCCAGGACCAGCTGGAATATCCTTTTGATGATGATGGGATGGATGATGTAAACCTGGAGAACTTCCGCATCGACCGCTAGATTTAGCAGACTACTTCCTTTTTTTTGTTTTTAAATGTGACCTGTTTCATTTTTTGGTGTCTTACTATTGAAGGGTACCCCCTTCGAAAAGTGGACCAGAGATGAAAATGCAACTGTTTTTTTTAGAAATATTTTTTGGGGTGAGTTTAATCGTGCTCCTTATTTCTGTCGTTTTTTTGATTAAGACGAGCAAACAGCCCAAGACAAAGGAAATGAACCCCGGGGATGCCTCAGGGATCATAAAAAAGAAGCTGGAAACCCATTCAACAACTTAGAAAAACAACCCCGCCAAAGTAGGCCAAGGGTTTATTAGAGAAACCGTAGTACTCATCAGCATATGAATAAAAGGAAAAGACCGATGCTAAAATGTTTTCCAAATTGGAAGTAGGCTGACAGGTTTTAACGGTAATCTGCCAGGTTTATTCCTGGCATGGTTGGTTTGGTTGTTTGTAAGGCCCTGAATTTCAGGGCCTTTTACTTTTTTATAATAAAATGTGACCTAAAGCAAAATGCCGTGTCTTAACCTTAGGAGTATGAAGAACCTGGTACTGGTTACAAAATTCATACAAGCTAAAGCATGTGATCACATAAAGCTATTGGGCTTTGTGGAACCATATCCTATAAATGTTAAAAAATGATTAATAATTAAAAGAAGTACCTGATTTATAAACTGTTGCCCTTTTGTAATATTGGAAATTATAATCCTGTAACAAGCGCTCGGCAATCCACCATACATGGTTTCATTGCTAAAAAAACTGATTCTCGTAATTGTTGGCAAGGCATCCGGAGCCCTGTTGGACAAGGACGATCGTTATCAGCAGCTTTCGGATGAAGAATTGGTCAAAACCATAGTGGACACCAATAATTCTTTGGTATTCGGCGTTTTGTACGATCGGTATGCGAAACGCATATACAATAAATGTTATGGCTTTGCGAGGTCAGCTGATGAAGCAGAGGATTTAACCCAGGATGTTTTCCTGATGATTTACGTAAAGCTGGCGAGCTTCCAGGGGAGGTCAAAATTTTCGAGCTGGGTGTATGCCCTGACCTATAATTTCTGTGTCAACTATGTGAACCGAAACAAGGAACGCAAGATTAAGGACAAGACGGAACAGATCGATTTGAATGAATTAAACCTCTCCATAAGTGTTGAAGACAAAAGTCTCTTTCGGATGCGTTCGGACAAATTGAAAAAAGTATTGGAACAGGCGCCTCCCGAAGATAGAACCCTATTGTTGTTAAAATATCAGGATGACGTCCCTGTCAAAGAACTGGCAAGAATCATGGATATAGGGGAAAGTGCCGTAAAGATGAGGCTAAAACGGGCAAAAGCAAGATTAGTGGAATCCTATAATGCATTACTGTAATGGCAAAAAAAACAAATAACCCTTTTAAAGAGCTGGATAAACTGGTCAGGGAAGTTCCGCCAAACCTGAAAAAGAAGGTAATGAACGATGTAGCTACGGCAAAGTTGCTTATGGAACTGGCTTCCTTGTTTACCCTGAATTACCAGAGTTTGATCTCAGGGATGTTTAAATCCCGTCGAAAAAATTAATCGCATACACTATCTAAATCCAACAGACCTATGGAAACAATCGGAAATTTAGCAACGGAATCCTTAACATCAATTATTCAGGACATTGTCTCTGCCCTTCCCGGGATTATTGGGGCCATCATAGTCCTGTTGGTTGGCTGGCTGGTTATCAAGATCACTTCATTTGTGTTGAAAAAGATCCTGAAGCTGGCGAAAATCGATAAAGTTTCAGATCGGGTTAACAAGGCGCAGGTGTTTGGAGAAGAAAGTAAAATTAAGGTCGATATCGCCAAAATATTGCTGGGCTTTGTGAAATGGGTGCTCTGGCTCACCTTTATCATTGTTGCCGCTGATGTTATGGGACTGACGGTTATTTCAACCGAAATTTCCAACCTGCTGCATTACTTGCCGGTGTTGCTCAGTGCTCTGGTGATCTTTATGATCGGAATGTTTGCGGCCAAAATGATCAAAAAGGCGCTGCAAAGTGTATTTGAATCCATGGGCGTTGGAGGCTCAAAGATCATTAGCAGTATTGCGTACTATATCATCCTTATTTTTGTACTGATCACTGCGCTCAACCAGGCCGGCATTAATACTGAGATCATTACCAGCAATGTTACGCTTATTATCGCAGCTTTCCTGCTGGCCTTTGCCCTTGCCTTAGGGTTGGGTTCCAGGGAAATTGTAGGAGACCTGTTGAGTGCCTTTTACGCCAGAAGGACCTATGCCGTTGGGGATACGATTAAGACTAAAAAGATTGAAGGTACTATAGAGGCTATAGACGGGATCTCTATTACCGTCA
>JABDRK010000253.1 GCA_013041785.1 Eudoraea sp. | reverse complement strand
TAAATGAATATGCCGGAGATGGAGGCCTGGACCAGCTTTATTTTTCAACTGGCATGCAGCTGGCAAAAAACCTCCACATCGGGGCTACAGTTAATTTTAACTTCGGTACTTTGAATAACAACCGGGTGCAGAGCGTTGAGAACGTACAGTTTGGGACCCTGGACCGCCGCGAGTCACGGATAAATGGTTTCGATTTTAATTACGGGGCCACTTTTACTCCAAAACTGGGAGAAAAACTAAGTCTCTTTACCTCTGTTTCGGTAAATACCCAGGCAAACCTGGTGTCAGAAAACACCGAAACCATAGGCTCCTTTTCCACCGTAAACGGAAGGGAAATAGAGGTCTTTGAAGTAGACCTTGAAACGCAGGGAAGAAAAAATACAGAAATCAAGATTCCAACTACCTATACCTTCGGACTCGGAATTGGTCAGGATAAAAAATGGTTTATGGGGGCAGAATACAGTATGCAGGAACTGGGTACTTTTCAGAATGAGTTTATCACCTATGAAAACCTGCAATACCAGGATGCAAGTACTATAGCCTTTGGTGGCTATTACGTACCCGATTATAATTCGTTTAGTTCCTATTTAAAACGCATTACCTACCGAGCCGGCTTGCGTTATAATAAGACCGGGATGATTATTAACGAGAAGGAGATCAATAATTTTGGCATAACTTTTGGTTTAGGTTTACCCCTGGGACGCGATTTCTCCAACCTGAACCTGGGATTTGAACTGGGAAGGAGGGGAACATCGATGAATAACCTGGTCGAGGAAAGTTATTTAAAAGTAAATCTGGGACTATCTTTTAATAGTCTTTGGTTCCAGAAAAGGAAAATAAATTGATAAAAATTTAGTACATTACCGCTTTAAATCAAGAATCAAATGAAAAAGAAACTGATCTTAATGACGTTGGCCGTTTTGGGTGTGACCGGAATTAGTTTTGGTCAGGGTCAAAACCCGGAATGTATGACAAATCTGTCCATATATTCAGAGCATGTAAAAGTTAAGAATTACGATGCCGCCTATTCACCATGGAAAATGGTATATGAAACCTGTCCAGACCTGAACCGGGCCAATTTTACCTACGGGGAACGAATCCTGAAAGACAAGATCAAAAAATCTTCAGGGGCTGAAAAGGATGGATTCATTCAGGACTTGCTTACACTTTACGATTCGAGCAGGCAATATTATCCAGCGAAATTTACCCCTGCGGGTGTGGCAGAAGACAAGGCGATTTTGTTGTATGACAATAAAATGGCCTCTGATGAGGAACTTTTCAAAATGCTGGATGATGCGTTCAAAAACGATCGCAAAAATCTTAAAAATCCAAAAGCCCTATATCTTTACTTTTCCAGTCTGGTGGATCTCTACAATGCGGGGAAACAAGAACTGCAAAGTGTATTTGACACCTATGATGACGTTATAGAAAAGATCGAGGAAGAAAACAAAAAACTCACAAACGTAATCACCCAGTTGCTTCCCAAAGAAGATTCCGGAACCCTCACTTCTAAAGAGAAAAGGCGACTTAAAGTAGCCAGTACCAATTCGGAATCCTACGGTAAGATTGCTTCCAGTATTGATACCAAGCTCGGGGCATTGGCAGATTGTCAAAACCTGATTCCACTGTATCAGAAGAGTTTTGATCAGAAAAAAGGGGATATCGTATGGGTGAAGCGTGCGGTAGGTCGTATGTTTAGCAAAGAATGTACTGAAGATCCATTGTTCCGTAAACTTTTTGAGGCCCAGTTGGCTCTGGAGCCTTCGGCCGATGCTTATCTATATGGAGGAACCTTGAAAGCAGCAGATGGAGATACCAGGGGCGCTCTGGCGGATTTTGACAAAGCTGCTGAATTGGAAACGGATCCCTACAGGAAATCTAACATATTGTATAAGGCAGCAACGGTTGCTCGTAGATTTAGCAAAGCGCAGGCCCGCACGTATTGTAACAAGGCCATCAATGCCAACGCTTCAAACGGGAAAGCGTATTTGTTGATAGCTAACCTATATGCAACAAGTGCAAACGATTGTGGGGAAACTCCTTTTGAAAAGCGTGCCATCTATTGGAAGGCTGCTGAAATGGCTCGTAAGGCAGCCCGGGTAGACCCTTCTTTGGGCGCACGAGCTCGTAAGTCGGCTGCTAGTTATAGCGCTAAAGCTCCTTCTAAAACGGATATTTTTAACTCCGGTATGGCCGGACAAATGCTGAGTTTCAAATGTTGGGTAGGGGGTAGCGTAAAGGTACCTACCTTATAATACATGAAACATCTTAGCGGAAATAATTTAAATTACATTGCCATGGTTTTAGCTGTGGCAATGTTTTTTTTGGGGTGTAAAGATCAATACCAGCGTATAGGGGAGGAAGCCGGAGAGAATATATTCCCTCAGGGAGTTGCTACCGACTTCACCCTTACCTATACAGAAACCACACCCCTGGAAACACAGGATACGGGAGCCTCCCGGGTTATAGCGATCCTTAACAGCCCCCTAAGTGAGGATTATGACAACCTGCGGTTTAAGTATCGCATCTTTCCGGAAGGCCTTGAAGTGGAGTTTTTTGATGAGGACAATAACAAAAGCACCATAACTGCAGATTATGGGATTATCTATT
>JABDRK010000246.1 GCA_013041785.1 Eudoraea sp. | reverse complement strand
ACACTGGCCGGATTGATTAATTCGGCGGAAACCCATCAGGAGGTTCTGGGATTTCCTGCCGTTAGAGATGCTGGTTTGAAAGCGGATATTTGTAATTTTGCGCGGAAAGGGAATTGGCGCTTGGTATGGGATTACCATTTTGGAGGATATGCCAAGGTAACGCCAGCCCTGATCACTTTTATTAACCAGTTCAAGCAGGATACTGGTATTTCCCTGGACCCGATTTATACAGGGAAGTTGCTTTTTGGTTTGCTTGAGATGGCTAAAAGAGGGGAATTCAAGCCTAATACCCGCATACTGGCTATCCATAGCGGAGGCCTGCAGGGGATAGCAGGGATGAACCAAGTACTAAAGGACAAGAACTTACCGTTAATTGAGATATGAGAAGATTTGCCTGGTTACTGGCGTTTATATTGGTATTGCAGGCTTGCGGCACTAAGAAAAAGGCCGCTTCCCGCTCGGGTGATTCATTTGGGAAAAACCAAACTTCCGGAACTACAGGGGAAAAGGGGTCTCCCATGCCCGACGATCCGGGCAGCTTTGTTTATTATGATATTGGCTCTGTGGAAGAATATATTGAAACCTTTGCTGATGTGGCCAAACTGGAAATGAAAGCCTACGGAATCCCGGCGAGTATAACCCTTGCCCAGGGCATCCTGGAAAGCGGATATGGCAGGGGAGAACTTACCCGAAAGACCAACAACCATTTTGGAATCAAATGCCATAACAACTGGGATGGAGATTTTGCCTATCACGATGACGATCGGAGGGGGGAATGTTTTCGCAAATACAACCACCCCATGTATTCATTCAGGGATCATAGCATATTCTTATCCAGTCGTTCCCGATACGCCTCCTTATTCCGTCTGAGAAGAGATAATTACAAAGGCTGGGCCAGGGGGTTGAAAGCCGCTGGTTATGCAACTGACCGGAAATACCCCCAAAAATTGATTTCCTTTATTGAACGCTATCAGTTGTACAGGTTCGATCTCGAAGTATTACGCGAAGGGTACGCGGTGTACCCTCAGCCCAAACAATTCGAATATCAATATTATACGGTTAAAAAAGGAGACACCCTGTATTCTATTTCCAGACGGTATTTTGTACCCGTTGAAGAACTCATGGAATTGAACAATATGGACAGCAGTCAGCTTTCTGTTGGGCAGGAGCTCAGGATCAAGACCGAAAAACCCAGATAATTATTCATGATCTACAAGAGAAGTAGTGCCTTGTTCCAGGAGGCAAAAAGGTATATTCCCGGAGGGGTGAACTCCCCGGTACGCGCTTTTAAAGCGGTTGGCGGGACGCCGATTTTTGTAAAAGAAGCCAAGGGGGCCTATCTTTTTGATGAAGATGGGAACCGACTGATAGACTACATTGCTTCCTGGGGTCCCATGATCCTGGGGCATGCCCATGACCCTGTGGTTTCTGCAGTTACCGAACGGGCCCGAAAAGGGACTTCTTTTGGAATGCCAACCGAAATCGAAACAGATTTGGCAAAGCTCGCTGTGGAGATGGTACCCAATATAGATAAGATCCGTTTCGTGAATAGCGGAACAGAAGCCTGTATGTCGGCCGTAAGGCTTGCGAGGGGTTATAGTGGAAAAGAAAAAATCATCAAGTTCGCAGGTTGCTATCACGGGCATGCCGATGCCTTCCTTATTCAGGCGGGCAGCGGGGCCGTTACCTTTGGCAGTCCCAGCAGTCCTGGTGTTACCCAGGGCACGGCAAAGGACACCTTGCTGGCCCGGTACAATGACCTGGAAAATGTGGCCGACCTGATGAAGGCCAATGCAGGTGAAATTGCTGCGGTAATTATTGAACCCGTTGCCGGAAATATGGGCTGCATCCCTCCCAAACCTGAATTTATTGAGGGCATTAGGGAACTCTGTTCTCAGCAAAATATATTACTGATTTTTGATGAGGTGATGACCGGATTCCGATTGGCCAGGGGTGGGGCACAGGAGTATCTGGGTATAGCCGCGGACATCCTCTGTTTTGGCAAGGTGATTGGGGGAGGCCTGCCGGTAGGGGCGTTTGCCGCCCGGGAAGAGATCATGGATCAGCTGGCACCAGACGGACCTGTATATCAGGCCGGAACCTTAAGTGGCAATCCGCTTGCCATGAGTGCAGGATTGGCGATGCTCACCGAACTCGATAATAACCCGAAGATATTTGATAGCCTGGAAAAGAAGACGGCCTACCTCCACAAGGGGATAAGTGAGGTTCTGGAAAACCTTGAAATACCGCACCAGATCAACCGGGAAGGAAGTATGATTTCGGTTCACTTTACAGAGACGCCGGTTGTAGATTTTCAAACAGCGATGGCCGGGAATAACGAAACATTTAAGAGGTATTTTCACGGGATGCTGCGACAAGGTATTTATTTGCCCCCAAGCGCATTCGAGAGCTATTTCCTTAATGATGCCCTCAGTTACGAAGATCTGGATGCCACGATAGCGGCATTGGGCAAAATAGCCCCTGATTTAAAGTAAAAATAAAAAGGCCGGTCTAACGACCAGCCTTTTATTTACTCACAATTACCGTCCACGATGGTTATGCCCTTTCCTTTTTGACTTTGGGTGGTTTTTCTTATGCTTATGCAGCCGTTCCCATTTTTCAAATTGTACCTCGGTTAGAACATCTTTCATTTTTGCTTTATGGGCTATCATTTCGTCAAGCCTGGCCAGCTGATGCTCATAACGCTCTTCCTTTGAAGGTCTGGCCTCCGGATCGGCTTTTCGCTTTTCCTGCATTTCTGAACGTTTAGAATCCCGTAGCTTAGCCTGTTCCAGAGTGAGTTTCTGGATTTCCTTTTGCTGAACTTCGGTAAGATCCAGTGCCAGGGTGAGTTTTTTGGTCTTTAATGTCGCCAGCTGTTCAGGCGTCATGTCCTTTGCTCCCTTCCTTTGCCTAAATCGGTCTCCTTCCTGCGCCGTCAACAGAAAACCCGTAAGCATTACTACGGCTAAAATCAGTCTTTTCATGTGTTTGTTTTTTAGATTCAACTTTTAGACCCTGTTTATTAAAAAAGGTTTAAGCCGAAGTAGCGGGAAAATACACTCATACCTATCAAAAAAAAGAGTGCGGATATTCCGCACTCTTTTCCTATCGCTAAGTTTACTATGGAATTATAGAAAGAATTTATTTGAAATCCAATTTCCTATCTATTGGTTTGATATCATTATCGGCAATTTGTTCCTGTGTCTGTTGTTCCATGGAGTTCGAATCCGTATCCGTGGTATAGTACAACATAATGGCCAGCAGCAATCCTAAAAAATAGATCAGGCTTTTAAGTTTGTAGGTCATAACATTGGGATTTGTTACTACCAAATTAATCATAATTCCCTGTCCTTTTTAGCGTTTGTGGTATAGCTGTATACAGTTGTTGTGAAAAGGACTTTAATAGTGGTTAAAACGGTCCCGTAGGACCGTTTTTAAAACATTGGTTTGCAGTTTAACCTGTAAACTGAACCCTTTATCGAATCTGCTGTTAGCTGGGGTCAAGGATGTTGTCTATGCGCTCCAGCACATCACGAAGGTGATACAGGCTCATGGTATCTCCGGTATTGCCCATGGCATTTCGGATATTTCTTTTCAGGTTATTGAGTTCTGCCCGGGCGATGGACCGGATGTCTGACTGGCTTGTATTAACAGCCGTAGATTTGCGGTATCCACCAAAGTCTGGTAGTTTGCGTTGATTCTCAGCCTTCATCAAATATTCCAGTCGGTCTATGTGGGCCTTTTGTAAGTTCCTCCGGTAAGTATCTATCTTTCTTCCTGTTCGTAGTTCAGACCAGATACCATTGCGAAGGTCGCGCATCATCTCCACCAGGGTATAGGCCTCCCTGCTGTTCAGGGCTTCATTTTCTATAAGCCTGGCCATTTTACCCAGACTCATAACATTATTCAATGTCCTTACCTGCATAGCACGTACGCGTTCTACAAAACCGGAATATTGGATTTTGCCAAACAATTCTTTGTCAAGTAACCATTCCGGGGTTTCAAAAAGTTGTTCCTGTAAAAAGTCCATGCAGGCCTGTTGGTGTTTTTTAGGCACATGGGTATAAACGGCCCCTTCCTGTTCGTAGGTTTTATGGTTCTCATAAACCCCGCCAATATTGTTGCCCACATGTCCCATATAGCGGTTGAACTGGCTGATAACCTGTCCGTACAGGGTCCCAAGATCGTCGTAATTCTTTCCCGCTTCATAGGTCCACTCGGTGAGATTAGGAACAATGCGCTTTAAGTTATCAATACCATAACGGCTTGCTTTTACGGCATCGTCACCCAGATCTTCGGTCTGTGAACTCGGGTCAACCACATCTCCGGCCTGCTGATGTCCAAAACGATACAGGGGATCCCCTGCGTGTTCCAGAATCCATTGATCCAGTGTGGATTTTTCATCCTCGGCTGTTTTATCCAGGATGGGCCTGTACCCCCAGGAAATGGCATATTTATCATATATCCCTATGTTGGGCATCAGGGCTACATCCCCATCTTCGGGTTGGGCCACATAGTTGAATCTGGCGTAGTCCATTATTGATGGAGCGGTACCGTACTTTTTGGTAAAGCTTTCAGAGCGAAGGGAATCTACCGGATAAGCCACACTGCTGCCCATGTTATGCGGTAATCCCAGGGTATGCCCTACCTCATGGGATGATACAAAACGGATCAGACGTCCCATAACTTCATCCTTAAAGGCCACCCCACGGGCATCTTCATTTATGGCTGCGGTCTGCACAAAGAACCAGTTTCTCAACAGGGTCATTACATTGTGGTACCAGTTGATATCCGATTCCAATATTTCTCCACTCCTGGGGTCACTAACATGGGGGCCGTTGGCGTTGGGTATGGGCGAAGCCAGGTATCGTACTACCGAATAACGCACATCTTCAGGAGACCAGTCCGGATCTTCTTCAGGACTTGGCGGGTCTTTGGCAATGATGGCATTTTTAAAGCCTGCTGCCTCAAAAGCTACTTGCCAGTCTTCAATTCCTTGTTTGATGAAGGGCACCCATTTTTGGGGGGTGGCCCGGTCTACGTAGTAAATGATTGGCTTTTTGGGCTCAACCAATTCTCCCCGATTAAACTTTTCAATATCTTCTTCCTTTACTTCTAATCTCCATCGGTCCAGATAGCGGACAGTTTTACTCTCCTGTGCATCCAACCCGTAGTCTACCTGTCCCCTGGCAAACCAACCTACGCGCCGGTCAAAATACCTGCGTTTCATGGGCTCCTCAGGCAGGAGGATCATTGAATTATTAATTTCTATAGATATGGACCCTACACTTCCGTTGGAGGGCGGACTTGAAGCACTATAGGTTTTTACGTGTCGGGCTTCTATATTTAAAGGGAAACTTTTGATAGATTCAATAAAGCTGCGTTTTTCATCCAGGCGACTCACCTTATATCGCTTCCGATATCGGTCTGGCATCCCCAGGGCTTTGGCATCTTTAGTAAAAAGTTCGTCTACCTGTATCACAGTAGCCGGATTCAGCGAATCCTTTTTGAATGCTTTGATATCGAAGGCGTACAGCACTGGCTCAAAATTTGAATTCACTACCGCCTCATTAACAGGCAGGGAATCTGCAGCAACCACGCCGTAGCTAACCACACGAAGCAAAACCTTTTTGGGCTTTTTCTCCCAGCGCAGCACCTGGGTATTTATTTTTCCACCACCAAATCCTATGCCTGATGCGGTTTTTGATATCCTGCTCACCATGAGCATTTCCCTCCCAAACAACGAATCCGGAATTTCATAATAGTGTTGGTCATCTACCATATGCACAGGAAACAAACCTTCATCCGTTTTGGCTTCTTTGGTAATTACCTTATTATAAGGTTGGATTTTGTCTTTTTTACCATTGGACTTCGCCTTGGCCTCAGTGCTTTCTTTCTTTTTCTTTTTGAAAAGCTGGGCTTCTGCCTGTGGGGTTGCAATAAAAAGGAAAACCAAAAGGGTGGTGATCTTGTAAATGTGTCTGGGATGCATTTGGAAATTTTTTGAAGAAATGATGCCAAATAACCGAAAAATAAACGGATTCTTTTGTTAAGGAAATCATAAGTGGAACAATTTTTCTGACATCAAAGAATATGATTTAAAACAATGAATATCAATATAATAAATTGCTTTTCGAATGATATTTGGAGCGATTTTGAAATCCAAATACGCTGTTAAACACGACATATTTCTGTAACAAAAGCGTTTTTGTACCGTCTTATAAGCAAACCAAGATTAGTTAACGCTGAACCGACAAGGCAAGCAATCAATCAACAAAAATGAACAAGTTATTACTAGTATGTGGTCTGGTTATGCTGAGCACAACCACCACGCCGCAAGAAGAGATCGCCACAAAAGAGAACACTTATCAAAAAGTGGCTTTGGGTACACAAAATGCGGAAGTAAAAGTCATCGAAGTTCACACTAGCGAAGCGAATACTCCGATCATAGCACCCAAGTTGATAAGTAGGACCTATCCAGATTCTGCTGCAGAATTGGATTTGAATGAAATCGTCTTTATTGAAGAGGATGAGATCCTTGACCTGGGATTTGATACCCGCGATTATCTGCCGGAAGGCTTTGATGCAAACGAGGTCTACGTAGACCTGAATGCTATCACCTTTATAGAAGAGGAAGAAATCGAATTGGGATTCAATACAGCTTTATACCTGCCTGAGGATTTTGATGCCTATGCTGGCCCCACAGGAATTGAAGGTATTACTTATATGGAAGAAGAGGAGGTTATAGACCTTGGATTTGATACAGCGGCCTATCTGCCAGAAGGATTTGACCCCCACGAGATCTATTTCGATCTGGATTCGGTAGTGTATATCGAAGAAGAAGAGGAGATCGTTTTGGATTTTGACCCGGCCGATTTTTTACCCGAGGGATTTGATCCCTGTGCGTTATAAACATACCTTTTAGATAGAATATTCTCATTTTCTATCAGTTATTTGATTAGTCAGCGATAAAGCCCTGTTTCAGGGCTTTATTTTTTTGCCTGTTGTTTTCATCTGAACAGGGCGATGTTAAGGTGCTTTTAATCGATTTAACAAAACATTAACATATATTTTCTGAAAATCAACTTAGCAATTTTTGATGATTTTTACTGCTGCCTCGG
>JABDRK010000236.1 GCA_013041785.1 Eudoraea sp. | reverse complement strand
TCGGTGTACTCATTGAAGCCCTCTCCATTTTTACAGCTTCCGTTCTTGCCCTGGTGGCTGTTGTCCTGCTGAGGGTGCTCACCCCTGAAAAAGCATTTTCTGGATTTTCAGAAAGCTTTATCCTGCTCATTTTGGCAGCATTCTTAGTCGCAAAAGGGGTTATTAAATCAGGATTGGGAAGACGCATCGCCTTTATGCTCATCCGTCGCTTTGGAAAATCTACCTTAAACCTGGGGTATTGTATCGTGGCAACAGACACCCTCCTGGGACCGGCAATTCCCAGTAATACCGCAAGATCAGGAATCCTTTACCCCATTACCCACGCCTTATCCCTGGACACCGGGTCCCTGCCCACCCCGGAAAGCAGAAAGAAAACGGGTAGTTATCTAATGATGACCGCCATTTCCGGACACACTATAAGTTCTGCCCTGTGGTTTACCGGTATGGCTGCTAATCCTGTAGGCGCGGGAATTGCAGCCCAATTTGGCGTAAATATGAATTTTGGGAATTGGGTGTTTGTAGCTTCAGTACCCTGTATTATAGCCCTGGTACTGATCCCCATTATTTTGTATAAACTCTTCCCCCCGGAAAGTAAATACACCCCTGAAGCCCCCGATATGGCCAGGAAGGCCCTTCATGAAATGGGACCGATGAGTAAGCAGGAATGGATTATGGGCATTACCTTTTTTGGGATGATCCTGTTGTGGGCTTTTTCCCCGGTACTAAATATAAACTTGGCCATTGTTGCTTTTCTTGGATTATCCATACTGATTTTGGCCAACGTGTATACCCTTGAAGATATTCGGCAGGGGGCAGGAGATGCGCTCGAAACCTATGTGTGGTTTGCCATTTTATATATGATGAGTACTGCCCTGAACGACATGGGTTTTATGAAAACCCTGGGGGCACAGATAGCTACCTATATAAGTGGATACAACTGGGTTACGGTCTACATCCTCCTCACAGTTTTATATGTGGTAATTCACTATCTTTTTGTTAGTCAAACCGCACAATTGCTGGCCTTATATGCTGTTTTTTTACAGGTTGCTGTTAATGCTGAGGTTCCAGCTGCGCTAATGGCCTTTATGCTTTCTTTCGCCACCAACTATTTTGCGGTGATTACGCCCCAGGCTTCCAGTTCAAATGTGCTGTTTGCCGGAAGTGGCTTTTTGCCATCGGAAGATATCTATAAACAAGGGGCAATCATTACGGTATTAAATACGGTTATATTCCTGCTTGCTACACCCTGGATTATCTGGGCATCCTCCTTTTGAGGGAAATAGAAAATAGGAATCTGGAAAAATGGAGCAGTGTGTCCACCAGTAATGCTGACAACGTATAAATATTCTATTAAAAATGACAACTCTAGATCAGGAATGTTGCCCGAAATTTGACCCCGGTAAATGGAACAATAAGACCTTTATATGGGACAAGAAACCATTTATCAAGGAATCCGTCCCCACACTTTTCCATATCCCATTCCCTCCAATGATCGGGAAAAAAATGAGAATAATGATGGATTTGGTCGAAAAAGCAGAAGCCAATATCCCCGATTTAACCGATGCCCTGGTCTTATTCCATGATCCATCTCCATTCAGGTCAGACATCTACTATTCGGTAACGCATAGTGTGGCCGGAGCGAACAATACTTCCCTTTCCGGAACCTTTATTGCCGAAGTTTTTGATGGGGCTTATAATGCTGTTCCCAAACATATTAAAATAATGGAAAAGCATCTGGCGAGAGAAAATTTAAAGGCCAAGGACTACTTTGTTCACTATGCTTACTGCCCGAAGTGTGCCAAAAAATATGGAAATAATTATAAGATCCTATTTGCGGAAGTGTAAAAAAACAATCCTTTTGAAAATCTTTTCAGGAATTCCTGAATTTAAAATTGACAATTAAAATCTGCGTAAAATTTATTATCTTTAAGGTTAGTCTTTATTCCCGGGTGAAGCCTATTTTCATTGGCCTTCACAGGAGGTAGACCGCCTTTTGGCACTGAGGTTCAAACATGCATAAAACCCTTATAAAATCACAATAATATGTCTGCAGATCTTTTAATTATACTGCTAGGTGCCTTGCTCCTAATACTTGCGTTTGGACACAATATCAAGATCAAAGATTCCTCCCTGGGCCTTGAAAATCCCAAATTGAGGGTCACCCTGGGAATCATAGGAGTCATCTTGATCATGTACGGCGGATTTTCCTACGGAACGGTTAACCTGCCCGGGCAACTGGAACAGGCTACCCTGGGAAATGTGAGGGAAATAGAGTATCCGGTTAAACGTGTACAGGTACTATCTCCCATCCCCGGTGATTCCGTGAATTGTCGGATCCTTACCAAAGGGGTGTATCCGGATGCGCATGACAAAGATATATGGGTGCTGCTCAAGCCATCGGATGATAAATATTATCCGCAATCAGATCATACCAATACGTCGTACAAAAGAGACGGAGAATGGCAGGTGATTACGCGCTTTGGAGGGGACGAAGGCGAGACTTTTAAAATAATCGTATATGAAACGGATGCAGCGGCGTCTGAATTTTTTAGCACTACCATTGCCAATTGGAAAGCAGCAAATTCCTATACGGGCCTGGAAACTGAAGAACTTCCGGACAGTGCTAAGGTGGTTGACAGCATGCGTGTCATCTTAAACAAAAACTGCAGGGGGGCCCACGACACACCAGACATACCTGATTCCTGAGAGCAACCAATGGGATTCTAATAAAAACTGCTTGATCGAAAAAGCCTATTACATTTTTTGGTTGGCAATCCCGATCATCTTGCTTATTGTTGTTCTGGGCTATGATGATCCCCTGTACATAAATATACACGACACCTATATCGTTTTCCACGCCACTCAACTGGCTATACTAGTATCCTTATTATTCGGCGGTATCGGACTAGTATACTGGGGGATTAAAAAATCCCGGAAAAGGCTATAGATTATTACTAAAAAACTTCATTATAATCATAGTATTTAGTTGCCGATTTAGTTGTAAATTCAAGGTCCGAAAAACAAGTTTCATGTACTCAAAAAAAATATGCTACCTGAGCCTGATCATAGGTTTCCTGATGCTTTCCGCATGTGTAGGACCCAATAAGGAATCAGCAACCCTGCTGATTTACGGGGGGCCAATCTATACAGTCGATACAACTCAGGCGACAGTAGAAGCGGTGGCTACCAAAGACAACATCATCCTTTTTGCCGGTAGCCTTGAAGAGGCCGAACAATACAAAACAGACCAAACTAGGCTGATCGATTTAAAGGGAAAAACCATGACCCCGGGATTAATCGAGGGGCACGGGCATTTTATGGGTCTGGGATACAACGAATTGAGCCTGGATCTCATGAATACCACCAGCTATCAGGAAATCATTGATGCTGTGGCAGAGAAAGTAAAAACAGCGGAGCCGGGTGAATGGATAACCGGCCGCGGCTGGCACCAGAGTAAATGGGACCAAATGCCTGCTGATACCGTACTGGGTTTCCAAACACACGACCGCCTGAGTGATGTGTCCCCGGATAATCCGGTGTATCTGCGTCACGCCAGCGGCCACGCTGGTTTTGCTAATGCCAAGGCCATGGAAATCGCTGGCATCCGGGTGCTGTCCAGAGAAGGAGTAAGCCCATTGGAAATTGAGGGGGGTGAGGTTATCCGTGATGCCTTGGGGAGGCCAACAGGTATATTTAACGAGCGCGCTCAAACCCTGATCACCAAACATATTCCGGAAAATACCCCGGAAACCGATATACAGGCATTTGAAGAGGCAGTGGCTGCCTGCAACAGACACGGGATTACCGGCTTTCACGATGCCGGTATTGGCAGGGGAACCATTGCGCTCTATGAAAACATGAAGAGCGCGGATAAAATGAAAGTCCGCATGTA
>JABDRK010000220.1 GCA_013041785.1 Eudoraea sp. | reverse complement strand
GGTTGATACAGATGGCCGTATCTCCCAGGATGGTTTCAGGACGGGTGGTGGCAATGATTACCTGCTCCTTCGATCCTTCAATCGGATAGGCCAGATAGTACAACTTTCCCTGTTGTTCTTCGTAGATCACCTCTTCGTCTGAAAGCGTGGTTTTCGCCTGAGGGTCCCAGTTCACCATACGATAACCCTTGTAGATTAGGCCTTTATTGTAAAGGTCCACAAATACCTTTATTACCGAGTCGGACATGTCCTCGTCCATAGTAAACTTAGTGCGTTCCCAATCACAGGAACACCCCAGTTTCTTCAACTGTTCCAGGATTACACCCCCGTATTTATGGGTCCATTCCCAGGCGTGGTCTAAAAAGGCCTCCCGGCTTAAATTGCCCTTGTCGATCCCATCTTCCCTGAGCTTGGCCACAACTTTAGCCTCTGTGGCAATGGATGCATGGTCCATCCCCGGAACCCAGCATGCATTTTTACCCAGGAGACGGGCCCTCCTCACCAGAATATCCTGTAAGGTGTTATTTAACATATGCCCCATATGGAGTACTCCGGTAACGTTAGGTGGAGGGATAACTATGGTATATGGTTCCCGGTTGTCCGGTACTGAATGGAAATATTTATTTTCCATCCAATATTTATACCATTGGTTTTCAACCTTTTGAGGGTCATATTTTGAGGGGATGTCCATTTTCGGTACAGTTTTTGAAACCAATTAAAAGGCATTAAAAAAAAAGACTACCGCGGGCTTTTGTAAAGGTGCGATAATCTGTCTTTTTACCAATGCCTTAATACGAAACAAAAATAAGTAACGTTAGAACATAACAAAAGAATTTTGGATGTTGATCGTAAATCGTATACATTTGAGATTCACCCAAAACTGAAAAACAATGAAAAATGTAGTTATTGTATTATTTGTAGGCCTACTTTCGCTAAGTATACAAGCTCAGCAAAAAACTGCAAAGATTGCGTTTAAGGCGGAAACCCTGGACTATGGGGTAATTGAAAAGGGCAGTGATGGTGTGCGCATCTTCGAGTTTACCAATACGGGTGACGCCCCGCTTATTATCAGCAAGGTTAGCTCAAGCTGTGGATGTACCATCCCAAAAAAGCCAGAAGATCCCATTTTACCTGGTCAAACCGGTGAAATCCAGGTTAAATATGATACCAAACGCGTTGGTCCAATCCGTAAGGCTATTACTGTGATTTCCAATGCCGATACGCCTACGAAAGTACTTAAAATCAAAGGTGAAGTTAAAGCGATAAGCGGAAAATAACACCTTGGTAAGAAAACAATAAACCCGGTTGAGAGACCGGGTTTTTTTATTCAAAAACGTCTTCCAGGACGAAGCTGAACACAAGGTCCTTATTGAGGCGTTCTATTAGTAATTTTACACGTTTTCCTTCTTTTTCATTGATCATTTTCAGGACCTCCTGGAGTTTGTATCGGTAAACATTTTTACCATTCACAGCAAGGATAACATCACCTTCCTTCAATCCGGCCTGGGCTGCCGGACTACCCGCACGAATACCTGAAACCACAATTTCCGGAACCAGACTAAGCCGCGTGGTATTCTGCATCAGGATCTGTACATTCCCAAAGGTTTGTGAATCATCGGATATCATCCCTTTTGCATCCGCTATGCGCTCTGCAATATATCGCATCCCATTATGCTGCAATTCCAGGCCACTCAGATTGTATTGGAAAGGAAGTTTGAAATTTCCATTTTTCCTGATAGTGATTTGTTTTTGCGGATAATTGAAGACAATATTAAATCTTCTTAGCACTTCTCCTCCAACACTACCATTACGGTCGCCCAGATCTGTATATGACCCAAAACATTCCATGTTGGGAAATGCGGCCTTGGCATCTGTAAGGGTGAAGCTTCCTATTTTCAGGCTTTTCACCCGTGTCCTTTTTCCAAAAATGTGTCCATTTAAGCCCTTACCCAGATAATCTTCATAATTTTTATCAGGAATTCCAAGGCCCTTATTCTGATCCTGGAAAAGCCATATGGCATCACTACTTCCCGTGTCCACCAGGAGTTTTACGGGGATATTGGGTTCATTCTTAAGCTGTACTTCGCCAGTCACAAAGGCTTTGTTCCGATGGATTGTTAGTGGAAGTGTTTCATACTTCTTACCCGTTTTGGGGGTGTATTGTTCCGGGTCTATAAACTTGATCACTTTGGAGCCGTAGTTGATATCTACAACAAAATCCTTGAAGAGATCATAGCCGATTATCCCATGAACAGGTATTCCCAGGGAGGTGGAAAAATTCATTTCCTTGTCCAGCACCACATACACCTGTTGGTTGTTGTTTTTCAACCCTTTGAGCCTAAAGTTGTTCCCGTAAGACCTCAGGGCTTTAATGGGTGTTCCCTCTCCCAACCCATTTATGGTGATTTCAGATACATTGTTGAGCTGTAGGGAATCCTGGTCGTATAAATTGAACAATATAGGTTTGCTTACCCCGGAATCTAAAATAAACGTAAGTTCCGCGCCATTGATCTCCATGGGGATGATCACTAAATTATTGATGAGTTCAAAGTGCACTTTCTCCATCTTTTTCCCCTTGGAAAGGGCAAAAGACTGGGAATTTCCTTTTAAAGGCAAAAAGGAAACTGATAGTACGAAAATGCTCAAAATAAATCGCAAAACCCTAATAATTAATTTGTTGCCTATTAAAGTTAGCGAAAATTGAGCATTAAATCACTTTTTTTAACATTACCTTAGTCCTAATGGGGGGTCTTTTTATATTGTAGGGTCCGCTGCGAATTCTCATTTTTGTAGTACAATTCATTTCCTATGCCATCAATTTCCAACAAAGGGCAGCTAATGCCCGAATCACCGATCCGAAAGCTGGTGCCCTATGCCGAAGCGGCAAAGGCCCGCGGTATACATGTGTACCACCTGAATATCGGACAACCCGATATCAAAACACCACAGCTAGCCCTTGATGCAGTAAAAAATAATACCATTGAAGTCCTGGCCTATAGCCGTACAGAAGGTTCGGAACAGTATCGCCTTAAAATTGCAGCTTATTATGCCAAATTAGGGATCGAACTGCAAGCAAATGAAATCCTGGTCACCACGGGTGGATCGGAGGCCCTTTCCTTTGCCATGGGCACCATTGCCGATTTTGGGGATGAAATTATAATCCCGGAACCCTTTTATGCCAATTACAATGGTTTTGCAACCGCAATGGGGGTTACCGTAGTACCTATAGTCTCAAAAATCGAAAACAATTTTGCGCTACCCCCTATCGAGTCCTTTGAGGCGCTTATCGGCCCCAAAACCAGGGCCATTTTGATCTGTAATCCCGGGAATCCCACAGGATACTTATACAGCCAGGAAGAGATCGAAAAACTGGTAAAACTGGTAAAGAAACACGATATCTTTTTAATCGCGGATGAAGTATACCGGGAGTTTACGTACGACGGGAGTACCCACCATTCCATTCTGAATTATCCGGAGATACAGAAACAGGCCCTGTTGGTAGACTCGGTATCCAAAAGATACAGCATGTGCGGGGCCCGTATAGGGTGCCTGGTCTCACGTAATCAGGAAGTGATTCAAACGGCCTTGAAATTTGCTCAGGCCCGACTATCGCCACCAACCTATGCACAAATTGCAAGTGAAGCCGCACTGGATACCCCCCAGTCCTATTTTGATGAGGTAAAGGAAGAATATGTAGAAAGGCGGGATTTGCTTATTGAGGAATTAGAAAAAATTAAAGGGATAAAAGTGGCCCGGCCCCGTGGTGCCTTTTATTGTATCGCAGAACTCCCTGTAGCTGACGCAGACGACTTTGCGCAATGGTTGCTGGAGTCCTTTGAGTATAATGGGGAAACCGTCATGGTAGCCCCGGCAGCAGGTTTCTACGCTTCTTCAGGATTGGGGAAAAATCAGATCCGAATCGCATACGTACTTGAAAAGGAAAGTCTTAAAAAGGCCGTACAGATACTCCGTGAAGGATTAATCAAATACCAAGCCCAGTGATTATTCAGGAAAATGTATCTCTCAAACCTTATAACACCTTCGGCATTGAGGTCAGGGCCCGTTATTTTAAAGAAATCAACAACCTGGCTGAATTAAAATCGGCGCTTGAACTCAAGGGTTATCCTGAAATTTTTGTGCTCAGTGGAGGCAGTAACCTGCTGCTTACGGCCGATTTAGATCGGCTGGTGCTTTACCTTAATCTGAAGGGCAAGGAAATAGTGCATGAGGATGATTCCGAAATTGTCCTTCGGATTATGGCGGGTGAAAACTGGCATGATCTGGTGCTCTGGACCTTGGAGCGGAATTATGGCGGATTGGAAAGTCTGGCACTCATACCAGGCAATACGGGGACAGCCCCTATCCAGAATATTGGTGCTTATGGGGTTGAAATCAAAGATGTACTTGTACGTTGCCATGCGATGCATGTCCCAAGCAGGGAAATACATACCTTTTCCAACGAGGCCTGTAACTTTGGGTATCGTGATTCCTTTTTTAAACGGGAAGGAAAGGGACTTTATATTATTACTGCAGTGGATCTAAGACTTAGCAAAAAAGAACACAAAACCAACGTAAATTACGCCCCGCTAAAGGCGGAGTTGGCCGAAAGGGGAATATCAGAACCTGGTATTAAAGACATTGCAAACGCAGTTATCGCCATCCGTAGCCGGAAACTCCCGGACCCAAAAGAATTAGGGAATAGTGGTAGTTTCTTTAAAAATCCCGTTATTGAAGATTCAAAGTATAAAGAACTGATCATAAAATTCCCCGACCTCCCCTCCTATGAGATGGCAGAAGGGCAATATAAAATACCCGCTGCATGGTTAATTGATCAATGTGATTTTAAGGGAAAGCGGTTTGGGGATGCTGGCGTACATAAGAACCAGGCCCTTGTACTTGTAAATCATGGTAATGCAAGTGGTAAGGAGATTCTGGATTTAGCCAGAAAGATTCAGGCTGAGGTGGCCAGCATTTTTGGCATAGAACTCATGCCAGAAGTGAATATAATCGGGTGAATAACTCAGGAGGTTTTTGGTACAGAAGTGAATATTTGATTCAGCGGTTCAATACCGATTGTAAGATTTAGAATAACCCCTGATGAAACACCAGTGGTTATACCAAACCAAACTAACCAAAAACAAAATGTACAATAACCAATTGTACACCTATCGAATTGCAATTCATATCGCGAGTTTTGCAATCAATTTTATAATTTAGCGTTTACTCTATATACGGGAAAATTACGGCCTTTGGATGCCGTCTCTCTACCGGGAAGCCCGTACAAAAAGCACAATGAGCACACTACTTGAAAGACATATAGTTGAACTCCTTGGAGAACAGAATGAAAAGGCTATTTCCCTCTTATATGAGCATTATGGGGACACACTTTACGGGGTAGCCTATAAAGTAGTGAAGGATGAAGAATTGGCTCAGGATGTCCTGCAGGAAAGTTTTGTCAAAATATGGAAAAAGGGAGATTCTTATGATTCTACCAAGGCCAAACTCTTCACCTGGTTGTTTCGTATTACCCGGAATACGGCTATTGACAAGTTAAGAAGCCTGAGCACCAAATCTGAGAAAGAAATCCAAATAGATGTTTCAAACGTATATAATTTAGGTGTCGACAAAATCAAGCCCGAATTTATGGACGTTCGGGAGCATTTGGAAAAAATTGAACCCAAATACCAGATCGTGCTTGATGCCCTTTTTTTCCAGGGAATGACCCAGCAGGAAGCCAGTGACGAACTCGACATTCCTCTGGGTACAATTAAATCGAGATTAAAGATCGGTTTAAGGGAGCTTCGGAAAATTTATGGGAATGGCATGGTTTTGATACCCTTGTTAATTGCAATATTATGAAAGACAAAATACGGATATTCTTGGATACAGACTTACTGGAAAAGTACCTCCTGGGCAATACGTCACTTGAGGAATCCCAGCAAGTGGAACGCTATATTGCCATGTACCCTGAAGTGAGAAAGACTTATAATGAACTTCAGGAAAACCTGGAAACCTTTGCTAAAATGCATGCCCTTAAAACCCCGGAAGGTCTCAAGACGAAAATTTTAGTCAGGATCCGGGCACAACAGGCCGGTCGGCGTAAATTCCGCAGATATGCTATTGCTGCCACAATTGCCGCCTTTATATTCGCAGGTTCATCATATTTCTTCTGGAACCAAAGTCAGAATCTGCAGCAGGAAAATACCATTGTCAATAACAAGATCAAGACGCTTGAGGCTGATATGCGCTCACAGTTGGAAGATGTGCGAAACCAATTCATTGTTTTGAACAATCCATCCACGCGAAAATATATGGTCAATGGCAATAAGAAAGCCAGCGAGCTCAAAGCGGTGGCATACATCAACCCGGTGAAAAAACTATCCTACATCAACGTTAGAAACCTCCCCCATCTTCCTGAGGACAAATGCTATCAAATGTGGGCCGAAGTAAATGGCGAGATGGTTAACCTTGGGGTTATCAAGGAGATTCAGGATAAAGACAAACTATTGGCCTTGCCTTATGCAGAAAAGGCAATAAGCTACATAACCATTGAGCCTAAAGGGGGAAATGACACGCCCACGGTACAAAACATTGTAGCCAATATCAAATACTAAAGATCCATTTTTAATGTATTGATAATGCCCCTTTATTGGGGCATTTATTTTGTATCTTTGTACAAAATTTTTAGTATGAAACTGCTCCTACTAACAATAGGTCTTTTATCTCTTGCTTTTGCCGGAATTGCCATAAAAATTTGGTCGAAAAAGGATGGCAAATTTGCGGGTACCTGTGCCAGTCAGAATCCCTATCTTAATAAGGAAGGTGAGGCCTGTGGATATTGCGGTAAACTCCCTAGCGAGCAGGATTGTAAAAAAGAGGTAGGTGCATGACACGCAAGCATTGCCTGCTTACCTCTTGCTAAAGTACTCAGGTTGGATACAGCAGAAGACTCCTTAAAAGCCATCATTAACAAAGCAAAAGAAGGCAATCAGATTGCCTTCAGTACACTTCTGGACACCTTCTGGAATGATGTCTACGGTTTCCAGCTGGTGCGTACCAAAAATGAAAATGACGCTGAAGATATTACCATACGCACTTTTTCCAGAGCATTTGATAAGATAGAGACCTATGATGACTCCTTTGAGTTCAGGACCTGGCTTATTACCATATCCAAAAACCTGCATGTAGACCTTCTGCGAAAGCGGAAACGCAATGTATTGGAACAATCCGATACAGGCAATTCTGAAGCGCTTAAAAAAGTGCTGGATGTTGCCCCAACAGCTGAAGACCGCCTGATTACTGAACAAAATCTCGCTACCCTGCTGCACCATATCAAAGAACTGAAGCCTCACTACCGACAAGTAATCAACCTCCGGTATTTTAATGAATTGTCCTACGCAGATATCGCCAAACAACTGGACGAACCCGTAAACAACATAAAAGTGAAACTACTGCGGGCTAAAAAACTTTTGGCAGACAGGATCAAAAGCAATAGCAAGTAATCTCATACTGAGGTTGCCTTCACTGCAGGGAAGATGCTTCTTTTGATCCGGTATACACCTGATTTGTTCGTATATTTGCCCAAAAATTTCCTATGAGTACAGAAACGCTGACTTCCGTTAAGCCTCCTAAAGGCAAGCCCAAATGGTTGCGGGTAAAGCTTCCAACAGGGAAAAAATACACCCAACTTCGCGGATTGGTTGACAAATACAGCCTGCATACGATCTGCACCTCAGGGAGTTGTCCCAATATGGGTGAATGCTGGGGCGAAGGAACAGCCACTTTTATGATCCTGGGGAATATCTGTACAAGATCCTGTGGTTTTTGCGGGGTGATGACCGGGAGACCCGAGCAGGTAGACTGGTCTGAACCGGAAAAAGTAGCCCGGTCCATTAAAATTATGGGTATAAAACATGCCGTGATCACTTCAGTTGACCGGGATGACCTAAAAGATATGGGATCCATAATCTGGGCTGAAACCGTAAAGGCCATACGGCGAATGAACCCTGAGACCACTTTAGAAACGCTAATACCGGATTTCCAGGGTATAACCACCCACATGGACCGGATCGTGGAGGTTGCTCCCGAAGTCGTTTCTCATAATATGGAAACCGTAAAACGCCTCACCAGGGAAGTACGGATTCAGGCAAAATACGAGCGGAGCCTTGAAGTTTTGCGCTATTTGAAGGAACAGGGAGTGGGCCGAACCAAATCCGGGATTATGCTCGGTTTGGGAGAACTTGAAGAAGAAGTTGTACAGACCCTGCGCGATTTGAGGGATGCTCAGGTGGATGTGGTTACCATTGGGCAGTATCTGCAGCCTACCAAGCGTCATCTGCCTGTTAAAGAATTTATTATCCCTGAACAGTTTGAAAAGTATCGGGAAATAGGCCTGGAAATGGGATTCCGGCACGTGGAGAGCGGAGCCCTTGTTAGATCGTCCTATAAAGCGCACAAGCATATCCAATAGCCCTTAAATAAAGGCATTCGAACCGCCCCACCCCTTTTTACGGCCGGCAATACATCGAAAAATATTAAAGGTTTCAGAAATAAGTAATACATTTGGGAGTAACACCAAATTTTGAACTTGAAACATGCTTTTGTACGAATTATCTTATCGAATTGCAATTGTTGAACAATAGTTGCGTTTCCCAAACGTTTCTTTTTATACACAAAGCTTAAATCTTTACAGTGGCCAGTATTACAGGGGTTTAACTGAAAATGATAAAGCTGGCAAGAATGCATGTGAAGAGTTCGCTAACACGACTTGTATTTGATATCAAACAGGTTACATAAAAAAATGGGGGCAATTTTTATAGCCCTATGTTTTGCTCTCAGTGTTTATCCTCAAGATGGGGACAATACCAACACTGGGATAGATACCTATTTTCAGGAGGCAAGAAACTTCCAACATCAGGATTTAAATGACAAGGCCCTTGTGGCACTGGACAAAGCTGCTGAGCTTTCGGAAAAACTTCAGGACGACAAAGCCCTAATCGACACCTACCACAAATTTGCCCTCCTTTACCTGGAAATGGGTAAGGCAGATAACGCAACTTTCTATTGGGAACGCGCCAAAGTACTCTTAAACGCGATAGCCTATCCCATGGGCGATGCTATAAACAATTATGTGGAGGCAAAATTCCTTTTCGACAGGGAAGAATATTATCAAGCCATATTTGTTTTGGATAAGGCCAAGGAATTATCCAATAACCGCAACCTCCTCCATAACATCGTACTCCTGGAAGGTGAGATATACAGCAGTATTAACAAATTTGAGACGGCCTCTACCAATTTTAATTCCCTGGTCGTGAACAGTGATGAATTTGAACAGGAATACCTGCAGGTAAGGGCCCATATAGGACTGGCTTTACTCAATCAGGAAACCGAGGAGTATGAGGAAAGCGTAAAAAATGCAGAGAGCGCCCTGGAGATTGCCCAGGCGAATGGTTTTTCAAAATGGATCTATAAAGCCAACGAACTCCTGGAACAGGATTACGAAAGGCTTGGGAAATACGACCTTTCACTGCGATATAGCAGAAATTTACTGCAGTTGAAAGACTCTGTTTTCACCCTAGCAAAATCTGTGGAAGAAGCAAAGATTTCCAATAATGTGCAGCTCGAATACATGGGTGATGAGATCAAAAGACAGGACGAGCAGATTGATCAGCTTAGTGAATCTGCCAACAGGTCCGAGCTCACAGCCATCCTTACCTCTGCTTTCCTTACGATCATATCCTTACTTGCCGTGTCCCTGTATCGGAACAATCAGATTAAACTGAAAACCAACGATCTCTTACAAACTAAGAACAGGGAGTTGCAGAATGCCCGTGATGCTGCCGTACAGGCAATGGAAGCCAAGACAAACTTTCTCTCTACGGTTAGTCATGAGCTTCGCACACCCCTTTACGCCGTTACCGGCCTAACTCATTTGCTGCTTGAAGAAAATCCCAGTCCAAGTCAGTTGGAGCACCTTAAATCACTAAAATTCTCCGGGGATTACCTTTTGAATTTTATTAATGACATCCTCCAAATCAATAAGATTGATGCCGATAAACTGGAGCCTATGAGCGTGGAAATCAATCTCAAAAAGGTACTTACAGATGTGATTAATTCCCTGCAGCAAAGTGCTAAGGAAAACAAGACTAAAATCATCCTGGATTACGACGATAATATCCCGAATCACCTCATGAGTGATCCGCTGAAACTTTCTCAGATCTTTATGAACCTCGTTGGCAATGCCCTGAAATTTACCAAAAAGGGACAGGTTTATGTGATAGCCAAACTGGTGAAGAAGATAGAAGAAGATGTTAGCTTGTATTTTGAGGTGAAGGATACGGGTATTGGAATTTCCAAGGAACAGCAAAAATCCATATTTGACAGTTTTGAACAGGGATCTATCCAAATAAACCGGGAATATGGGGGAACCGGACTCGGACTTACCATCGTCAAAAGCCTGCTGGGATTATTTGGCAGTCAGATACAGTTGGAAAGTGAACATGGAAAAGGCAGCTCCTTCTTCTTTGAATTGAATTTGAAATGCAAGGATGGTGTGGTGGATGATATCCCGTTTGAAGTGGCAGAAAAGGATTACGAATTTGCAGGTTTACACCTCCTGCTGGTTGAAGACAACAAGATCAATCAGGTGATCACTAAAAAAATGCTGGCGAAAAAAGATATTAGCTGTGACATTGCCGATAATGGGCTTAAGGCAGTTGACCTGGCAAGGGATAATACCTACGACGGGGTATTAATGGACATCCATATGCCGGGAATTAGTGGTGTTGAGGCCACTATTGAAATACGAAAATTCGATAAAGAAATTCCAATAATTGCCCTAACTGCTATCTCTCTTGATGATAGCCTGGAAAGTTTCTACGCTGCCGGCTGTAATGATGTGGTAACCAAACCCTTCAAGCCAGAAGTATTCTATCAGAAAATCGGGGAAAACATCCTTGAAGAAAAAGTAGATAAAACGGTCTCATAAGCCAGCCAAAAGGGCGAGTAATCGCTTCTCATCAGATCCTAAAAATTTATGCCTTACCTCCAGATAATAGCTATTTGGAAGTGTATCCTTGAGTCGCATAAAATCCTTCTCCGTAGTAATCACTACAGCGCATGCTTCTAATTCGGTTATTTCTTTTTTTGTGAAAACATGATGATCCGGGTACGACCGGTGTTCAAAGTGCATTTGTCGGCCTTTAAGATAATCGACCAGGGGCCCTGGATTGGCAATTCCGGTTACCAGGGTAAAGTGTTTACCCAGCAAGTCGTCAAGACTAAGTACACCTTTTTGACCCTGGAGTTCCTGATTGTAGACCAGAGACGCAAAAAGTACCATTTGGCCGCGCCTGGGCTTTAATTGCGCAATGATCTGGCTTTTTTCCGAATCGCTCATATCTGCCGGACATTTAGTAACCACAATTGCCGACGCTCGACGCGCCTCGCGGCGGTGGTCTCGGAGATCCCCTGTGGGTAAATACCAGTCATCACTGTATAACTTGCCATAGGCCGTGAGCAATATGGATAATTTAGGTTTGACCTTGCGGTGCTGGAATGCATCATCCAGCAAAACAACATCGGGGGCATATTTCTGCTCGATACAATGGATCCCGCGCGTCCTGTTACTGTCTACCGCAACAGTTATCTCAGGGAATTTTATTGCCATTTGCAAAGGTTCATCTCCGGATTCAGCCACGCTGCTGTCAGGGTTAACGATTCTAAATCCCCGGGACTTTCTTCGATATCCGCGACTGAGTACAACCAGTTTTTTGGAGGTTGATAATCTACTAATTATCCATTCGGTCATGGGAGTTTTGCCTGTACCTCCAACGCTTAAATTCCCCACGCAAACCACTGCTGTTCCAAATGATCGCGATGGCAACCAGCCATAGTCGTAAAAACGATTCCGCAGGAAAACCACAAGGGCATACAGTAACGAAAGCGGAAAAGCCAATTTTCTGAGGAGTTGCATCGGAACGAAAATATAATATTTTATCTTTGGTAACCTCACTATTCCAGGAAATGATTGTACAGGAAGTTACACAGCTATTGGAGGCATTTGCCCCGCTTGATCATGCCGAAGACTTTGATAATGTTGGCTTGCTTATCGGTAAACCCGATATGAAAGTAACGGGTATCCTCGTAACTCTGGATACGCTGGAAAGTGTGGTAGACGAAGCCATTGCCACGGAGTGCAATCTTATTGTAAGCTTCCACCCCATAATATTCAACGGTCTAAAAAGGCTTAACGGCAGTAACTACGTAGAACGGGTAACAATCAAGGCGATACAGCATAATATTGCGGTCTATAGCATGCATACTGCCCTTGACAATAATTTCAATGGGGTCAATGCCAGGATTTGTGAAGTGCTGGGGCTGGTAAACAAAAAAATCCTGTTGCCTAAAAAAGGTATGATCAAAAAACTTACCACCTATGTGCCCGTGAAGCAGGCAGAGGCCTTGAAAACGGCCCTCTTCGATGCCGGAGCCGGACATTTAGGCAACTACAGCCATTGCAGTTTTTCAAGCACAGGAACAGGAAGTTTTCTGGGGGAAGAGGGGGCTAATCCAGTTCTGGGGCAAAAAGGAAAAGTGCAGCATGAGGAAGAAATACAACTCCAGGTAACCTACAGCAGGGAGAGGCAAAAAGAGGTGCTGGCAGCTCTATTTGATGCACATCCTTATGAAGAAATTGCCTATGAGGTAATTACACTTGAAAACAGTTATCAGCAGCTGGGTATGGGAATGATTGGCGATCTGGAAACCCCTGTGGATGAAAAGACCTTTTTGAAAAAGGTAAAACAACAAATGAAGTGCGGAGTCATCAGACATTCCAAACTCCTTGGAAAAGATGTAAAAAAGGTGGCTGTTTTAGGAGGGAGTGGGGCCTTTGCCATAGAAGCTGCAAAAGCAGCCGGGGCTGATGTATTTTTAACTGGAGACCTTAAATACCATCAATTCTTTGCAGCTGAAGAAAAACTGGTAATCGCGGATATTGGCCACTATGAATCGGAGCAGTTTACAAAAAACCTTATAGCCGACTATCTTACAAAAAAAATTCCTAATTTTGCAGTCCGTTTATCAGAAAGCAACACCAATCCCATCAAGTACTTTTAATATATGGCAACAAAGGCTGAAATTACTGTAGAGGACAAGTTAAGAGCCCTTTACGATCTGCAATTAATAGATTCAAGGGTAGATGAAATTAGAAACGTACGAGGAGAACTCCCTCTGGAAGTCGAAGACCTTGAAGATGAAGTACAGGGGCTAAAAACCCGACTCGACAAACTCAAGACTGACGTTGAGACCATCAATTACGAAATCAGTGCCAAGAAAAACCTGATTGAAGAAGCTAAAACACTTATTAAAAAATATAGTGAGCAGCAAAAAAACGTAAGAAATAGCCGGGAATTTAACTCTTTGGCAAAAGAAGTAGAGTATCAGGAACTCGAAATACAGCTTGCAGAAAAGAACATCAAGGAATTCAAAGCCCAGATTGATCAGAAAAAAGAGGTTATCTCCGAAACTAAAGAACGCCTTTCCGAACGCGAAAGCCACCTGAAACACAAAAAGGGAGAGTTGGATGCCATCCTTGCGGAAACAGAGAAGGAGGAAGAAGCCTTACTCAAGAAATCGGCAAGCTATGAAAAGCAAATAGAAGATCGGTTGGTAAAAGCGTATAAGCGGATCCGACAGAATGTGAAAAACGGCCTTGCGGTAGTACCGGTTGAAAGAGGTGCCTCAGGAGGATCTTTTTTCACGATTCCACCACAGGTTCAGGTAGAAATTGCCTCCCGTAAAAAAATCATAACCGATGAGCACAGTGGTAGGATATTGGTAGATCCCGTACTTGCCGAAGAAGAGCAGGAAAAAATGCAAAAACTTTTTGCTAAACTATAGTTTGAAACATCTTTTTAGCAAAAGAAACCACCTGTTACCAGGTGGTTTTTTATTTTTATTAGAAACACATGGGTATGCAACTGCGCATCTTTTTTTTAATCCTTATTACAATGGGAATAGGAACCATGAATAGTCAGGCTCAGTCTCTGGGTACCCTTAAGTGGCAAAATCGCATTATTATCCTAATGGATGCGGCGGGTGATACCCAAGTCCGAAACGCCCAGTTGGCTGCATTCAAAGCTGTTGAATCGGAATTGCAGGAAAGGGACCTGCTCATTTTTTGCTACAATGGCCGCCAATTGCTCAATCAGGACCTAACACTTTCCTCCTATAAGATCTTCGGTGTGGATGAACTCAGTTTTCAGGGGGTAATTCTACTGGGAAAAGATGGAGGGGTTAAACTGAAAGAACCCTTTCCTGTTGCTCCCCAGCGGATATTCACACTAATAGACGGTATGCCTATGCGCAGAGCCGAACTAAAAAGATCTGGGAAACACTGAGTCTTTCTTTCCTTTGGCCAGCTTTTCTAATATGAACTGCTCTACCTCCGGACTTTCCCAGTTTTCGGCATTATTTGGCATTTGCATCACTTCTTTCATTATTGCTTCCTGGGCATCTCCAATGGCCAGCGCATCAGCATAGGGCTGATCCGAAAAGGTAACACGGGAATAGGCGGGTATCCATAACTC
>JABDRK010000219.1 GCA_013041785.1 Eudoraea sp. | reverse complement strand
TCATTTTCAGTACTCCTTAAATATTAATTAGTGATGTATTTCTTATGCAAAAGTAGATATGAACACCTTTTGCAGTTTTTAAAACAGGAAGTAAGATACTGCTTTAAATGCTTTTTCCAATGTGTTGCTAAGGAAACAATAAGATGTTTGAAATATCTGACGGCAATGAAAAACCCCCCGATTGTCAATAAATCAGAGGGTTTAACCGTTGGCCTACTAGGACTCGAACCTAGAATGACTGGACCAAAACCAGTAGTGTTGCCAATTACACCATAGGCCATTCTCAGACGAGAGCGAGCAAAGTTAAAACATTCTTTTATTTGCACAAATAAATTACGGAGATATTCCGAGGAACAGGGCGTTTGCCGCTGTTAAAGGTTTGACAAAAATATCCCTCGTTAATCTTTTTAATTAGTAAATTCGCTCCGACTGGTAAATTGGAACATCCATGTTTGCAAAGAACTTTGAGAAATGGGAAACCCGCTTTGGTTGGGTTGCTTTTTTTATAGCCCTGGTTACCTATGGGCTCACTGTTGAACCTACAGGGAGCTTTTGGGATGCCGGGGAGTACATTACAACCTCGGCCAAGCTTCAGGTAGGCCACCCTCCCGGGGCACCGCTGCTGCAAATGATCGGGGCGTTTTTTGCCATGTTTGCCCTGGAAGCCGATCAGGTGGCCAGGATGGTTAACTATGTTTCCGGGGTCTCCAGCGCCTTTACCATCCTTTTTATGTTTTGGACCATTACCAATCTGGTTCGGAAACTCATTCCCAGCTCCGTCAGCTTTACCAATGGCCATGCCATTGCGGTACTGGGAAGCGGACTTGTTGGAAGCCTTGCCTTTACCTATTCGGACAGTTTTTGGTTTAACGCTGTAGAGACAGAAGTATATGCCATGGCAAGTTTTATAATGGCTCTGCTCCTGTGGCTGGGGCTTAAATGGACCGATAATCTGGACCATCCAAGAGGTAACCGTTATCTGATCCTGATCTCATTTGTTATTGGGCTTACCTTCGGTGTACAGTTTATGGGCTTTCTGGCCATACCCTCTATCGGGCTGCTTTATTATTTTAAACGATACAAGGAAACGACCGTAACGAATTTCCTTATTGCCAACATTCTGGTAATTGTCCTCTTAATGTTGGTCTATAAATTTTCATTGACCTATGTATTGAAACTTTTCGGTTGGGGTGAAGTGTTTTTTATAAACAGCATTGGCCTTCCTTTTAATTCAGGCACCATTATCATAGGGTTACTTTTTACGGCAGCATTTTACTTCGGACTGCGCTATACGAGAAAAAACAACTTCCGCATTGCAAATACCATGGTCCTGTGTGCCTTGTTTCTATTCCTTGGCTTTTCCTCCTGGATGATACTCCCCATACGGGCAAACGCCAATGTGGTAGTCAACGAAAACAACCCTTCTGATGCGAGGTCATTGCTGGCCTATTATAACCGGGAACAATATCCCGGGGTAGACAGCCCCATTTACGGCACCTATTACTCTAACTTATTTGCCCCTCCGGGAGAAGATAAAGACGACAAACCCAAATACGAACGGGATGAGGCTCTTGGAAAGTACATCATTGTAAATAATTACAAAGGTGCCATGCAGGGGCCCAATGAAGATCACCGCGGGATTTTGCCCCGATTGTGGAGCGAACAGCACGCAGAGAACTATATGAAATATTTTGGCCCCCTGGATTTCAGACTGAAATCCTCCAACGAGGAACTGCGGAGGGCAGCCGCACAGGTGAAAAACGGCCTGGCGAACGGCGAAATCGATGAATCACAATACATCAGCTTTTTAAGGCAATTTGGAGAATACCTGGAGGTTGAACCGCCTTCGGTATGGGACAACCTTACCTATATGTTTCAGTTCCAGTTCGGGTATATGTACTGGCGGTATTTTATGTGGAATTTTGTAGGTAAAAAAGACGATATTCAAGGACGTTACAACGGACATGGGGAATGGATCAGCGGACTCAATTTCATAGATAACCTGAGATTGGGAAGCCAGGATAACCTTCCTGAGGATGTGATGAATAACAAGGGGCGCAATACCTACTTTTTCCTGCCGCTGCTTCTTGGAATCATTGGGTTGGTTTTCCAGCTCTCTAAAAATCCAAAACAATTTTGGGTGTTGCTGCTATTCTTCCTCTTCACAGGGCTGGCCATTCAATTTTACACCAATCCGTACATCTTCCAACCCCGGGAAAGGGATTATTCCCTGGTAGGCTCCTTCTATATTTTTGCCTTATGGATTGGAATAGGGGTTTATGGCCTCTTTGAAGAATTCAAAAAATATCTGAAGCCAAAAATCCTGGCGCCCATAGTACTTATTGTATGCCTGCTTGCCGTCCCGGGTGTTATGGCTTTCCAAAACTGGGATGATCATGACCGCTCCGGGCGTTATACGGCAAGGGCCAGTGCTATGGCATATTTGGATTCCTGCCAGGAGGATGCAGGTGCCATGCTGTTCACCATTGGAGACAATGATACCTTCCCGCTCTGGTATGTACAGGAAATTGAAGGCCATAGAACCGATGTGCGTATTATCTGTACCAGCCTTTTTGCAACCGATTGGTACGTAGACCAGATGAAACGCAAGGCGTATAAGAGCGATCCCATTCCCTCGCAACTCACACACGAATTATATCGCTACGGGAATCGGGATGTGATCTACTACCAGGAAATAACAGACAAGCGCTGGGATATCCGGGATTTTATGAACTGGATTGGCAGCGATAAGCCTGAGACCAAGCTTCGCTATATTTTGGAGCGGCAGGGCAGGGACCTCAGTGAATATTCCGAAAGCACCCTGGACCTGGTGTATTACCCTACCAATAAAATTCGTGTCCCGGTAAATAAAGAAAATGTGCTTAAAAACGGGTTGGTTAAACCAAAGGATTCATCCTTGATTGTGGACTATATTGATATAGACCTGCCACAGGCGCTTCCCAAACACCGCATTTTGATGTTAGACATCCTGGCCAACAACAATTGGGAAAGGCCCATCTATTTTTCCGGGGGTAGTTTTGACAAGGCAGAGTATATCTGGATGAAGGAGTATCTGCAACTGGAAGGACTGACGTATAAATTAGTACCCATTAAAACGGTCAACAAAAGTCCGTACGAAATGGGCCGTATCGATACCGACCGCATGTATGAGATTGTGACAAAATGGGATTGGGGCAATTCCGGAAGCACGGATATCTACCACGATACGCAAACCCGCACGCAGGGCTTGTCTTTCCGCGGGAATTTAGCCAGGCTGGCCGAAGCGCTAATAAGCGAGGGGAAGATTGATAAAGCCCGTGAGATTATCGATATGGCCATGACGAACATGCCCGTTGAATATTATGGTTATTACACCTTTGTAGAACCTTTTGTTGATGCGTACTACAAAGTAGGGGAAACTGAAAAGGCCAGGGCCTTATATAAAAAGCTGAAAGCGGTTTACCAGGACCGACTGGATTATTACGCCAGTATCCCCCTGGACGAACAGTACGATAAGATTGAGGATATCATTGCCGACATGGAGGGCTACCGAAGAAATATCGACATCCTTATAGAAAATGACGACCGGGAATTGGCAGAATTGGAGACTCAGGCATTCAATGACACCATTGACCTATTCAGCCATTTTTACAAAGCTGATATGCTGGAGGATGAACCCCTGGAGGAAATTCCAGAAGACACAGAAGCCATAGAAGCTCCCTCCTCAGACTCCTTATCGGAGCCCCTTTCAGAAAAGTAGTAAGCAAACGGGAATTGGCATATGGCCTTCCTGGGTACTGCCAATGCAGTAAAGGACAAGCCGCTACTGAGGTAACAGGTTCCTAAAGATATTCGTTGAGGATACCTATTAGGGTATTGGCGTCTTGCTCACCACTTTGTCGCCATACCATTTCGCCTTTTTTGTAGATCATCAAGGTAGGCAGGCCTTTAATGCGAAGCGCCTGGGAAAGCTCCTTGTTCTTATCCACATCAATTTTGATCACTTTGCCCTTATCACCTAAGGCTGCGGCCACATCCCTTAAGACAGGGTGCATGGCAGTGGATTGATCGTTCCATTCGGCGTAGAAATCCAGCAGTACCGGTACATTCAAATCGATGAGTTCTCCAAATTTCGACATAGCAAATACGTTGGATTACCCGTCAAAAGTAAGAAAAAATGTGAATAATAGGATTGGGGAGCTGTTTTTGTGGTGTCCTCTTAACATTATGTTTAAACAACAGCTTTCTTTTTCAGGGTTATTACCGTGATTTCAGGCCATATACCAACCCTTCCGGGGTACCCCAGGAATCCAAATCCGCGATTGACATTAATAAACTGTCCCATCTCCTCATAAATCCCCGCCCAGTATTTATACCTCCACTTCACGGGACTCCATTTTACCCATCCGGGAATCTCAATTCCAAATTGCATCCCGTGGGTATGCCCGCTTAGGGTAAGGTGAATATGCATGGGGTGGGCAATAGCTACATCTTCCCAGTGCGATGGATCATGGCTCAGCAGAATTTTGAAGTCTTCCGATCTAATATTAGCGGTTGCCCTGTTCAGATCACCAGCCTTCTTGAATCCGCCTCTCCCCCAGTTTTCCACGCCAATCAGGGCCAATTGATCCTGTCCTTTTTTCAAGTAGCGGCTTTCGTTAAGCAAAAGATCAAAACCCATTTCTTTTTGGAGGTCCTTGAGTTCTTCAAGGTTTTGCATCTTTTTTTCTTCTGTTTCCCAGAGCACATAATCTCCATAATCATGATTCCCCAAAATAGAATATTTGCCATCCCGGGCTTCCAGCTGTGAGAACAGATTGGCCCAGGGTATCATTTCCTCCGCTTTATTGTTTACCATGTCTCCCGTAAAAAAGATGGCATCACTTTCCTGCTTGTTTATCAGGTCTATGGCATACTCGATTTTATTGCGATTATCAAAACTTCCACTGTGGATATCCGATATCTGCGTAATCTGATATCCGTCAAATTCCTCGGGAAGGTCTTCGAATTCCATGCGGTATTTTAACACCTTAAAATTGTATTTCCCCCGGTACATTCCATAGAGCAAGGCCCCAAATGGAATTGCCGCAATACCCATGGCCACCAGGCTTAAAAACCTTCTCCTGGTAGGCAGACTGAACTCCCCTGTACTCCCGAACAGTTTTTGATAACCAGCCGCCAGGAATCGAAAAAGGTCTTCAGAAAAAAG
>JABDRK010000201.1 GCA_013041785.1 Eudoraea sp. | reverse complement strand
AATAGCAATTATATTCTGGTAGACTGCATAATAGACATCAGGGATACCCAATTCGCCAGATTTTTTAGTCACCTCAATATCTTCGAAATAGCGCACAGCGTCATAGGCCATATATCCAAAGAGTCCGTTGTTGATAAACTTGAAACCGTTCTTGTCTACTTCAAATTTTTGACTGAACTCATGAATTCGCTTGGGTACATCGGTGTCCGCTGTAATTTTAGTTTTTATTTCACTGCCATCCGGGAAAAACTCCGTCAATACTTCATCGGCAATTTGTATACCCGCAATAGGATTACAGCAGATATAAGAAAACGTATTATCGTTAGCCCGGTAGTCACTACTCTCCAAGAGAATACTGTTGGGGAACCGGTCCCGTATTTTGAGGTATACGCTAACGGGGGTCAGGGTATCTGCCAGAATTTGCTTGTAAGCGGTTTTTAATTTGTAGCGCATTTTCTAGTCGCGTTTTTGGTAATTTTAAGTCACTATATAAAAATCAAAAAGGCTTGTCGTGACAGACAAGCCTTTTTGGACAACAAAAAACAGGGTCTACTCACGACATATTACGTTCGTTTGTCCACCACCAGTTATTTGTTGTTCTAATTTTCACAGTTTCAAAGATAGAAAGGAATTCCTAAAATCCAAATGAAAATTAAAAAACCCCAACAGTGAGAGTGTCGGGGTTTTATACATTGCTTTTTCTGTCTTAGAATTCGAGATCTACCACCAGGTCGAACTCATCATAAATGGTTTTATCACCCAGGTTATCAAAGAAACTTCCTGAACCATAGCGCACGTCGAACTGAGATCGGTCCACTTTCATGGTAGCGGTGGCTTTGCTTCCGTAAACCGATACATCAAAAGTTATCGCCTTGGTAATTCCTTTGATGGTAAGGTCACCACTAACTTCATAGGAATTTTTCCCGGTTGCTGTAATTTCGGTAAAGACCAGTTTGGAGGTTGGATGACTTTCAACACCGAAGAAATCGTCAGATTTCAGGTGGCCTTCCAGCTTCCCTTTGTATTCGCCTTCCAGATCTGTGGAGATCAGGGTAGCCATATTCACTACAAACTCACCACCAACAAGCTTATCGCCGTCAAATGATAAGGCCCCACTTTGCAGATCAATAGTTCCGGTATGGGAACCGGTTACCTTGTAGCCTTTCCAGGTTACAGTGCTTTTATCGGTTTTCACTGGTTTAGTAACTTCTTCAACGGGTGTGGAGGCGGTTACAGCAGTTCCGATTACCAGGGCAAAAGCCAGATTAAATAGATTCTTTTTCATGATTCGTTGTTAAATGATTTATAATTGATTAAAATTTATCCAGAAGTATATTCAGGGATTCCATTTCCTTTTTGCCCAGGCTGCCCACCAGCTGTTCTTCTGTTTGGGTAATGGCCTTATCCATAGCCTGCAGTACGATTTTACCTTCATCGGTAATGGTAATCTCCACCTTACGACGGTTTGAAGGACAGGTTTCCCGATCCACGTAACCTTTTGCCAATAGCTTGTCTACCAGACGGGTGGTATTACTCATTTTGGTTACCATACGTTCGTTTAGGGTACTGAGGTTAGCGGGCTGGTCTTTTTGACCTCTTAGAATCCGCAATACATTGAATTGTTGCAAGGACACTCCAAAAGGCTTTAACGCAGCATTCAGCTCTTCGGTAATCTTATTGTTTACCAGGGAGAGGTGTATTATGGTGCGTTGTACCAATGGAATTTTTTTTTCGGTTTTGATAATTTCTTCAACATTCATATCATTACAACATTTGTATATACAAATATAAAAGAAAAAATATTCTTACCGAGTAGGGAGGTACGCTAAAGTTTTGTTAAACCTCCAATTGAGGAGTGCATAAAACAGTTTACACGGGGTTATAATTACCGTAGTTTGTATCTTCGCCCGCAAATTTAAATTTAGGTATTAAACATGGCAGATTTATCTCAGCTGGATTGGGCTTCTCGCCTGGGGGATGACGAACAAGCCCTAATTTTGGATGTACGAACCCCTCAGGAGTTTGAAGAAGGATATATACCCGAAGCAATAAATATTAACATCTACGAACCGCAGCGATTCCTGGACGCTCTTGAAAAACTGGATAAAACCAAGAATTACTATGTGTATTGCCGCGCAGGGAACCGGAGCAGGCAGGCCTGTGCCCTTATGAATAACCTCGGATTTCCAACTGCCTTTAACCTGGAGGGAGGAATTATCGAATGGCAGGGGCAAATAATTCAATAAAACCGTTTCTTTCCCAATAGGCTGATTTTTTTGTGCAGCTTCATCGCCTTGATTAGGCATAATGAAGGAACAGCTGCTGCA
Organism: Eudoraea sp.; assembly: GCA_013041785.1. Classification (GTDB taxonomy): domain Bacteria; phylum Bacteroidota; class Bacteroidia; order Flavobacteriales; family Flavobacteriaceae; genus Lentiprolixibacter. Next base: position 371 of record JABDRK010000201.1, on the reverse strand, counting down.
TTATATTTGGCAATGGCGGAAACTTCCACTGAATGGTTTGCAACTTACCTCAGGTGAAGCTATTCGCATACAGGCACCTGGAATGCCAAATCGGTTTTCAGGTCCTGACTTTTTAAATGCCCAAATAGAAATAGGGAGCACTACCTGGGTTGGACATGTGGAACTCCACCGTAACTCATCTTTGTGGTATGCCCATGACCATCAGGATGACCCCAATTATCAGAATGTAATCCTTCATGTGGTATGGGAACATGACAAAGAAGTTATAACTGCCAATAAAGTGCCTTTACCTACGCTGCAAATACGGGATTATATCTCTCAATCCCGGTTAACTGACCTGAAGGAAATACAATCAGAATTACATACCCCTT
>JABDRK010000189.1 GCA_013041785.1 Eudoraea sp. | reverse complement strand
GTTTTAAGCAATTTCATTTCAAATTGAAATTGCTCTTCGTAGGGCCTAATAAATGAAGGCAACTGATTCAATCCGTAAAGCGGATTCTTGTTAAAATCGATTTCACTCACTAATAGTTGTTCATATGGAAAAGGGCCCAGGTTTTCTGAAATAAAACGGGTGATGCGATTGATAGACACCCCTTGTGAAATTTCGTCATACCCCTTGGAATCTATATCCGTAACAACCACGAGATTAGGGGTGACATGTTTGGTGAATGTTCGTTTTGCATTCAGAATTATGTCGCAGGACTTTCGGTTAACACCGCTAAGTGTAGCATAGTTCTTATCGGGAAACTCGGTAATATTTACTTCGTTAAAATTAGTACCCAGATCAAGGCCTTCAGGATAAGTGAAAAAGATGTTGGTGTCTGTAATACCAGTATACAGGTCTTCCAGGTTTTTGTTCGAATAGCGCTGCCATCCTGCATCGTATACAGCAGGGGTAAGGTACCAGTCTTTGAGGTAATAGCCTCCATCCGCATCATATCCGTAAGGAGTGTAGCGGTTAGGGGGAAGTTTTACCGAATAGGTAAAAACAAAGCGCTGGGTAGCTCCGGGAGGTATAGGTTTTTGTAATACAACACGAACAATGTCGATTTGATCTTCCTGTCGGTCCCAGGTCAACGACCGATAATCTTCATCCAGCATGCTGAATATTTCTGTCGATCCGCGGTTTCTATCCTTTGCCAGGTGTAAACTCTTTTTGAAATCCTCTGCGAAGCGCTTTGCCAGGGCAGTGTTCTTGTCGGAATAGGCGTGTGCCCAATCATTGAAGTAAAGTACTTCTAAAGTATCCTGAGCCGTATTATTGTAGGTGAATTCCTGTTGGATGTTAACCGTTCTTGTTTCTTTGTCAAGGGTCGCTTTCAAGGTGTTAACATGTTGAGCATGCACTTTGTTGGCCAGCAAAAAACAAGCACAAAACAGAATTACTACCGGAATGCGAAAACTTCCTCCTGACGGCATAGGTGTTCTTAGAAATTGGGGCTTAGGGTGTGGCCTTTGTAAAATGCGTCAATAATTTCGACTACTTCATCTTCAGTATCTGCAATACGAATCAGGTCCAGGTCGGTTGCACTGATATTTCCTGCACCAAGCATCACTTCCTTTATCCAGCCGATCAGCCCTTTCCAAAACTGGGAACCCACTAAAATAATCGGGAATCTTCCAATTTTATTTGTTTGGATCAAGGTAATCGCTTCAAATAATTCATCCAGGGTTCCAAATCCACCCGGAAGTACAACAAAACCCTGTGAGTATTTTACAAACATCACCTTCCTTACAAAGAAATAATCAAAATCCAGGCTTTTGTCATCATCAATATAGGGATTATCGTGCTGTTCAAAAGGCAGATCAATATTCAAACCTACGGATGTACCCCCGGCAAGATGAGCTCCCCGATTCCCGGCTTCCATAATACCTGGCCCCCCGCCGGTTATAATCCCGTAGCCGGCTTCGGAAATTTTCCTTGCGATATTTACTGTAAGCTCATAATACTGGTCTCCCTGTTGTGTTCTTGCCGATCCAAAAACAGTGACACAAGGCCCTATGGCACTCATTTTTTCAAACCCACTGACAAATTCGCCCATGATCTTAAAAATGGCCCAGGAATCATTCGTTTTTATTTCATTCCACCCTTTATGGTGTTTTTCTTTTCTCATATCTATAATTTAAGCCCAAATGGGTAACGTAAATGGGTGTCAGAATATTTCTAATTACCTGCCTAGATTTCATCGGATACTGCAAAAAGTTCGCGTTTCAGGAACTGAGCTGTGTAACTTCGTTTGTCCTGAGCTATCTCTTCCGGAGTGCCCTCAGCAACAATCATACCCCCGGCGCGACCGCCTTCATACCCTATATCAATGATATGGTCCATCATTTTGATGACGTCCATATTGTGCTCAATAACCAATACGGTATTCCCCTTGTCCACCAATTGATTCAGCACTTCCATAAGAACCCGGATATCTTCAAAATGGAGTCCGGTAGTGGGTTCGTCAAGAATATAGAAAGTATTTCCGGTATCCCGTTTTGATAATTCCGTTGCCAGTTTAACCCGTTGTGCCTCTCCGCCGGAAAGCGTAGTAGATTGCTGACCGAGAGAAATGTATCCCAATCCAACCTCCTGTATCGTTTTTAGTTTGCGGTAGATCTTTGGAATATTCTCAAAAAAGTCCACCGCCTCTTCAATGGTCATTTCCAAAATGTCTGCAATGGATTTTCCCTTGTATCGAATTTCCAGCGTTTCCCTGTTAAATCTTTTGCCGTTACAAGTCTCGCATTCCACATAAACATCGGGTAAAAAGTTCATTTCTAT
>JABDRK010000167.1 GCA_013041785.1 Eudoraea sp. | reverse complement strand
TTATTGAATGCGCCAAACTTGGTGCGGATGTCATGACCGGACCTTTATCCGCGATCGATGGACTGTTAAAGCACCCACTTACCGATATTGGTTTGGAAAAGTTTCTTGCAGATTATCGCAAGGGGAACTGATTCAAATGAGAAAGCTCAAACGAGCGCAATAACTCCGAGAATATCAGAAGGATCTGTATACATTAGCAAAGGCATCCAGGATAATTCCGTCCTGTGCTACGATACTTTTATTCGGATCTGCTATGATAAGGGTGTGGGTAACCCGATCAAAATCATCTGCCCAGTATTGTTTGGATTTATCAAGGCCAAAAGTTTCCAACAAAGATTGCCAGCGGGCCATATCGGTGCGTAAATTGATTCCGATGAAGTTATGGTCAGGATACTGTACACTTAGTTTGCCTATCCTTTTGTTGATATTCCTAAAGTGCCCCATTTCGCTGCCCGACCAAAAGTAGAATACTGTCTTTTTACCGTTGGAGAGTTCTGACAAGGCCACGGGCTTTTCCTCTGCGGAATACAATACCAATTCAGGCAAGCTCATGTTGGGCTGCATGCGCTTTATTCCTTCATATAGCCTATTGATCTCCGCCATATGCCTGTTGTTGGCGGAAAGTTTTTTGAAGTCAGCCATAAACTGGCTTAAGTTTTCTTCTGTATCGCGCTTAAGCAGGTAATCCATAGCCACATTTCGATACAAATTGTCACGAAGTTCTCTTTGTTGTACGAGGCTGTCGATAAGACGTAATTTGTGCCGGTTAAGATGGAGGCGCCTACCTGCACTCATATGCCGGTCGCCACAATCACTCTTGCATTCCATGTAGGAAAGATTGCCGAGGTGATACTTCATAAAATTATAATACGGCCGCAAATAGGTTAGATCTTCATCGTTAAAATCAATGATGTTCCGGTACGAATAAAAATTGTCCGGGAGGTTATGCATCGTCTTTTCGCCTGTCTTTCTCCGGTGATAAAACGGATAAGCTTCCATGAAAATATAGCTTCCGTATACAATACCTGCATTAGCCATTTTAAAGGCTTCTTCGGTAAGATCTTCTTCGGCATTGATTGCTTCCAGGCTGCTAAGCTTCATTTCGCGCAGAGAATCCATCTTGGCAGCGAAAGTCTCCGGCTCCAGCTCGTATAAGTCATAAATCTCCTGTTCCTCTTTCTCAGCGGCCAGGAACATTTCAACCATAAAATTGTTGATAGCCTCTCCAGTACCGGAAAAAACCAGGGATTCATCAAAATTTATGGTATTCAATCGCAATTGTATACTATCTCCTTTTTCGAGGTATACATACTGCTCTTCAGGATGGTGTTGAAAGTGGTGGAGCCCTGCGCTTACAGAATCCAGTTTCATGACAAACCGATTCGACATATCTAGAAATGCCGTATCAAGTGGTGTATCTCCTTTGTATAGCACCACCTTGTTGGTTGTGGGATTCACAATTTCACCTGCAAAAAAAACGGAAGAGGTATTGCTATCCTTCTCCCCGCAACTCCATACGAATAAGATACACAGGCAAAATAAAAATCTTGTCATACACTTAGGGCGTTGGTCTGTTAGCAAAACTAAATAAACAAGAAAACGGTTGCTGTTAATAGGGCGTTAAAAGTGGTTAAGCACCGTTAAAGTCAGGCAATTAAAAAGGCATGCGGGATTCTTGATCAGGCGTAGTTTTTTTACCTATTTTTGCGCAAATTTTAAATAAAAGATTATGCTTTCAGTTTCCAATCTTAGTGTCCAATTTGGTAAACGCGTTCTTTTTGACGAAGTGAATGTAAGTTTTACCCAGGGGAATTGCTACGGTATAATAGGCGCTAACGGAGCGGGCAAATCTACCTTTTTGAAGATATTGGCCGGAGCCACTGATCCTACCTCAGGGCATGTGCACTTGGAACCTGGCAAGCGTATGTCTGTGTTCGAACAGGACCATAACGCCTACGATGAGTTTGGGGTTCTGGAGACGGTGGTGATGGGCAATAAGCCGCTTTTTGAGATTAAAAAAGAAATTGATGCCCTTTATGCCGATTACAGTGATGACAATGCAGACCGGATCGGTGAGTTGCAGGTCATTTTTGAGGAAATGAATGGGTGGAATGCCGACAGTGACGCCGCAGCTTTACTTTCTAATCTGGGTATACCTGAAAGCCTGCACTATACACAAATGGCTGAAATGGATGCTAAAATGAAGGTGCGGGTATTATTGGCCCAGGCACTTTTTGGCAATCCGGATGTCCTGATCATGGATGAGCCTACCAACGACCTGGATTTTGAAACGATCGGCTGGCTGGAAAACTTTTTAGCCGCTTACGAAAATACTGTGATTGTTGTTTCGCACGACCGCCATTTTCTGGATGCTGTGTGTACCCATGTGGCAGATATTGACTTCGGGAAGATTAATCTGTATTCAGGGAATTACAGTTTTTGGTATCAAAGCAGCCAACTTGCCGCCCGGCAACGCGCTCAGCAAAACAAGAAGGCAGAGGAAAAAGCCAAGGAGTTACAGGAATTCATTCAGCGTTTTAGCGCCAATGTGGCGAAAAGCAAGCAGGCAACTTCCAGAAAGAAAATGTTGGAAAAACTGCGCGTTGAGGATATCAAACCTTCCAGTCGCAGGTATCCTGCTATAATTTTTGATCGGGAGCGTGTGGCAGGAGACCAAATCCTGAATGTTGAAAATTTATCAGCCCTGTCCGAAGAAGGCGAGGTCTTATTTCAGCATGTAAATCTGAATTTGGCCAAAGGAGACAAAGTAGCTGTGCTGTCCAGGGATTCACGGGCCACTACCTCATTTTTTGAAATCCTGATGGGGCATAAACAAGCCAATACCGGGGCTTATCAGTGGGGGATTACCACAAATCAGGCATACCTTCCACTGGATAACTCTGATTTTTTCAAGGAAAATATCAACCTGGTAGACTGGCTTCGTCAGTGGGCCAAGACGGATGAAGAAAAGGAAGAAGTATACCTGAGGGGATTCCTCGGCAAAATGTTGTTCAGTGGGGAAGAGGCACTAAAGAAGTGTACTGTCCTTTCAGGGGGAGAAAAGGTAAGGTGTATGTTGAGCCGTATGATGTTGCTGAGGGCAAATGTACTGCTGCTGGATGAACCCACAAATCACCTGGATCTGGAAAGTATCACAGCCTTTAACAATTCGCTGAAAAACTTTAAAGGCACGGTGCTTTTCACTACCCACGATCACCAGTTTGCACAGACTGTGGCCAACCGAATCGTGGAGCTCACCCCTAAAAATATTATTGACCGCCATCTGTCACTGGACGAGTACCTCGAAGATAAGGCGATAACCGAACTCCGGGATAAAATGTATACCGTAATGGCTTAATTAAAAAAAGCACTTCAACTGAAGTGCTTTTTTTATGAGTGGTATTTAAGCGTTGAAATATTTACTGTTCCAGATAGCAGGGTTGAAATTTTTGCCCAGGGCAAAACCATAAAAAATCACAACTGCGGCAACTGATTTAAACATAAAGAAGAAGATAATCCAGAATTCAGCTGATGAGTTGGATTTTGAAAACAAACCATCGGGCACCATTAGTGTTGCCAGATAACTTATCAAAACCACCAAAGCCGTGAGGTTCAGCACATTCTTAAAGGGCCAAACCAGGATCCTTCTTAGCGGGTGCAGATCATTGCCCCATTTATGTATCAGATAGTAGTAACCATTGCCAATGGGTGCAAAAAGCAAGGGATCATCCTTATCTTCCAATTTGAATAATTTGGAGGGAGCGATGATCTTGTAACCCTTAAGCTCTGTATCGTGCTCCTTTTCCAGCTTTTTGATTTTGGAAATAGCTTCCTGTGGAATCTCTGCCTTGAAGTAGCGCGAATCCAAAAAGCGTAAACGGTAATTGATGCAAATGGCCTTAATCTGCTCTATATGATAGATTTTATCGGTTTCCAGCAGATCAAATTTGAAGTCGTTCTGGCTGTCCTTATTTTTTCCGGAAACATTAGCGACAATTCGATCTTCCTTATCACCTTCCTCTCTGAGGAGCTGATAAACATCCTGAATTATCTGCTCTTCATGAGCGTGCTGCTCGCGAAACCTATGCAGTATTTCTTCGATATTGGTTCGAGGTATCATTTTCTTTTTTTAGCAATTGGCCCAAAAATAAACAATCCGCAACGTTCGATCAAATCCCCCTCCACGTTAAAAAATGTTAATATTATGTTAATGTGAATAAGTTCTAATAACTGTTTTTCCAACCAAGACCTTCATTATTGTATATTGTCGAGCTTTTGATACCGTTTATCGATAGCAGCCCTGAAATACTTACACAACACGATTATGCAATTAATGGCTCGCTTCGCGATTGTCTTCTTCCTGTTTTTTCTGTCTACCACGGTAAAAGGGCAATATGCCGCCGAGGAGTTTAGTGTTGCAAGCCTAAAGCCCTCCATCTTGCAGAGCAGTGTTTTAAATAAAAATCACCAGACCTTACTGCAAGCTGTTAAGCTTGCTGAACTGGATAAAATTTTGGGAAGCCAGGGCCCGATAACCATTTTTGCTCCTTCGGATACTGCATTTGAAAAAATATCTCATCGCACCCTAACCGAATGGCTTGCCCCTGAAAACAAGCAGGAACTCTTGTCGGTATTGACCTATCATATGGTAGTAGGACAAATAACCGCTTCTAAAATACTCCAGGCCATGGCCAGCGGCCAGGGCAGTGCCGTCTTTAAAACGGTACAGGGCAATGAAATTTTAGCCACCCTGGAAGGTACGCATATCATACTCACAGACTGTTCGGGGAATTCGGCAAAGATCAAGACTGAAGATACCAACCTGAGTAACGGGGTTGTGCACCTGATAGATTCGGTAATTCTGCCTGAGGCACTAGACTAGCGTAATTCTGCACCCAATTCCTTTTCGTACTGGGCCCTTAACTTGTTCATTATCTTGTCGATCTGTTTGTCCGTTAAGGTCTTTTGTTCATCCTGCAGGGTGAAACTCACGGCATAGGACTTCTTCCCCTTTGGTAGATTTTTGCCCGTATACACGTCGAATAGATTCACCTTTTTGAGTAGTTTCTTTTCGGTGTTGAAGGCAATTTTACGGATGCGCTCAAAAGGTACTTCATCATCAAGCAGTAGTGCAAAATCTCGCTTAACATCCGGGTATTTGGGAACCTCACGATACGTAATATCCTTTCTTCCTGCTAATTTGGTGACGTTTTCCCATCGAAAATCCGCAAAAAGAACTTCCTGTTTAATATCAAAATGCTTTAAGATATCTGCCCGTACTACCCCCAGGGAAGCGAGTAGGGTTTTTCCGGAATAGCAATCCAGGCCCTCAGATAAAACAACATTCTTTGTAGGCTGTACTTCTAAATCTTCAATGCCAAATCTTTTAAAGACCAGATTTGTGGTAGCCTTTAGATAATAAAAGTCCATATCTCTGGCCGGACTAGTCCAATCCTGACCGTGTCTGGAACCACTCAATAGTAGGGTCAGGTGCTTCTTTTCCTCATAATTTTCTCCTTTGTAGTGATACGTCATTCCAAATTCGAACATCCGCAGGTTGCTCTTTCGGCGGTTGAGGTTATGGGATATTGCTTCCAATCCGGAAAAGAGTAAAGATTGGCGCATCACCGATAAGTCGGTGCTTAACGGATTTAAAATAAGGGTTTGTGTATTTTGGGCTTCTCCCCCTAAAAATTGGCTGTATTCCGGATTGGTGAGGCTATTTGAAAGAATTTCGGAGAATCCTTTCGCGGCCAGGAGTTGTCCAATCGCATTTTCCAGCTTGTAATCCTCGAATTTGGAAGAAGGGGCAATGGAGGCTGTCAATTTTTCGGGAACATGTATGTTATCGTAGCCGTAAACCCTTAGAATTTCTTCAATTACATCCACCTCGCGTTGCACATCCACACGGTAGGAGGGAATGAGCAGTCCAAGCCCGGACTCGGTGACGCTTTTCACCTGAATATCCAGGGAGGCCAGAATGGCTTTAATATTGTCCCTCGGAATTTCCTGCCCGATCAGGGTATTGATTTTTTCAAAAGTCAGGAAAACCTGGTGGTCGTCCATTTTCTTGGGATATAAATCAATAATATCAGAAGATATATCTCCTCCTGCGATCTCACAGATTAGCAGTGCAGCCCGTTTTAGCGCATATTCCACATTATTGATGTCGATCCCCCGTTCAAACCTGAAGGACGCATCTGTATTAAGCCCATGCCGTTTGGCGCTCTTCCTGATGGAAACCGGATCGAAATAAGCACTTTCTAAAAATATGGCCCTTGTGTCCTCGGTTACTCCTGTATTGATTCCACCAAAAACTCCGGCGATGCACATGGGTTTTTCTGAATCGCATATCATAAGGTCTTCTTCATGGAGATCCCGTTCTTCCCCATCCAGGGTCATAAAGGTGGAACCCGGTTTAGCCGGCCTGACCACTATTTTTTTTCCATAGATGCGATCGGCATCAAAAGCGTGCAACGGTTGACCCAGTTCGTGTAGCACATAGTTGGTGGCGTCAACTATATTGTTAATCGGACTTAATCCAATTGCCCTAAGCCGGTTTTTAAGCCAGTCCGGGGAGGGCTGAACTATTAAATTGCTAATGGTTAGTCCGCAATATCGTGGAGCAAGCTTGGCATCCACCACTTCTACGTCTATTTTCAGGGCCCTATTGGTAATATTGAAATTACTCACCGATGGGGTAATGAGCCCGGTATGGATTTCCTGTTGAAGCAGTCCGGCTTTTAAATCCCGGGCAACTCCAAAATGGCTCATCGCATCTGCACGATTGGGGGTAAGGCCTATCTCAAAGACTTCATCAAGCTCAACCTCAAAAATATCTGAACAGGGAGTGCCTGGTTTGAGTTCATCATTGAGCACCATAATCCCTTCGTGACTGTCTCCCAGACCCAGTTCGTCTTCGGCACATATCATCCCGTAACTGGCTTCTCCCCGTATTTTTCCTTTTTTTATGATCCAGGATTCACCTTCGGCCGTATAGAGGGTAGTGCCAATGGTAGCAACAGGTACTTTTTGCCCCACCGCAACATTGGGAGCGCCACAGACAATCTGAAGTGGATCTCCTGTACCGATATCCACTGTAGTAAGTTTGAGCTTGTCGGCATTGGGATGTTTGATACAGCTAAGTACTTCCCCGACTACGACTCCCTTGAGCCCGCCCTGTATAGATTCAAAGCTGCTGATTCCTTCAACTTCCAGCCCCAGGGAAGTTAATAAATCCCCGGTCCTTCGGGAATCCCAATCCAGAGTAATGAATTGCTTTAGCCAGTTATAGGAAATCTTCATGCTCAGAAATTATGGGGCCAAAGATAAGATAATGCCTTATTAGATTCAATAAAGACTGATTCTTTGATCACTAAACGATTCTATTTAATTCCTGGAAAAAGAAAATGAAGGCGATATTGATTAAATGATGGTCGATTTGCCCAACCAGATATTCTCCCGGTTAAGGATTAGTAATTCCTCATTGTCATTGATATTCTCTGCAATAAAATCCCCCACATACTGCGTACCATAATGTTGTTCCGGATCGAGATCCTGAGTGACAATCCCTTTTTTCATGGCCTTCAGGACCGATATGACTACAGCCCGCGACTCCTCATCCAGACCATAATGATCAAGCAACATAGCCGCCGATAGGATTGAAGCAATGGGGTTAGCTATATTTTTTCCCCGGGCTTCCGGGTAGGATCCGTGTATGGGTTCAAAGAGGGCATGTTTCTCCCCTACGGAGGCTGAGGGCAGAAGCCCGATGGAACCTCCTATCACCCCCCCTTCATCGGAGAGGATATCACCAAACATGTTCCCGGTAAGGATCACATCAAACTGGCTGGGATTGAGAATTAATTGCATGGCCGCATTATCAATAAACAGGAAATCAACCGCTACTTCCGGATAACTCTCCGATATTCTCGTTACTACCTTCCTCCAGAGTCGGGAAGATTCCAAAACATTTGCTTTATCCACCAGGGTAAGCTTCTTTCTCCTGGATTTTGCTGCTTTAAAGGCGAGATGGCTGATGCGGCTTATTTCTCCTTCCGAATACACACAAAGATCAGACGCTACTGTTCCGTCTTTACTCAACTTTTTTTCTCCAAAATAGATTCCTCCGGTAAGTTCCCGGTAAATGACAAAATCGGTTCCTTTTATTACCTTCTTTTTTAGGGGGGATTTGTCGATCAGGGTGGGGAAAATCTTGACCGGCCTTATATTACTAAAGAGACCCAGTTTTTGCCTGAGCTCAAGCAAACCTTGTTCGGGACGTACCTTGGCATCGGGATTATTGTCGTACTTCGGATCTCCGATCGCTCCAAAAAGCACGGCATCAGAAGACAGGCATAGATCCAGTGTTTCCTGCGGCAGTGGCGTTCCGCTTTCTGCTATGGCTACTGCCCCAACAGAGGCCCTTTGAAATTTGAATTCATGGCCAAAAACATCGGCAACCGCCGTAAGACATTTTTGTGCCTGCGCCGTTACTTCGGGGCCTATCCCATCCCCAGGTAACAAGGCTATCTTCAATTTCATTTATGCTACACTTTCTACTTTTACCTTGCTGGCTTCAATAATCTTGTGAATATCGTCATCCAGTATTTCCTTCTTGCGATCCGCAAATTTCAGGAATTCCTGGTAAACTTTATCCAACTGCAGTTTTGTGAGTTCGTAGCCCACTTTTTTGGCACGGTACGCCAGGGCAGCCCTACCGCTTCTGGCAGTAAGTACAATGGACGAATGATCTACACCCACATCGGTGGGATTGATGATCTCATAGGTTTCCCGCTTTTTGATTACGCCGTCCTGGTGGATACCTGAACTATGGGCAAAGGCATTGGAACCTACAATGGCCTTGTTTGGCTGTACAGGCATACCCATTTTTTGAGAGACCATCTGACTTGTGCTGTACAACAA
>JABDRK010000161.1 GCA_013041785.1 Eudoraea sp. | reverse complement strand
ATTCGTAATTGTCCCCATTAACCTGTGCCAGGTAGCGCTCATCCCTAAGATCGAGTAAAGCCTGCCCCAACAACAGGTTCTGAACTTGTTCAAAATCGACATCGGTCCCCAACATGCGACTCAGGTATGAAAAATCCCCGTCGAAGTACTGGTTTTCCAACTTGTTGTAAAAAGAAACACGCTCCGGTGTAATGAATGCTTTAACCACACCCAGGGGAGCGCTTATCCATATCGCTTTATCTTTTTCCATCCGGAGACTTACTCCCATACTCTGGGTGCTATATCCATCAGAATAATCAATCCTTATCCTGCCGGTTAAGGTTTTGAAATTGAGTTCGTTTTTGTAATGGTTCCTGATAATTATCCGGGCGGAAAGGCTTTTATCAGCCTTTGCATCAGACAAAATCTTATTCGATTTACATGAGAAGCTCAGGGCAATCAATACCGAGGCCAGAATCCGCTTCAACACAGCCAAGTTCCTTTCATTCATGGATTTATGAGCCTGATTTTATTTTGCTAAGATACATATTTGCCTTGGATGTGTTCCCCAAAGCGGTGTAAACCACAACCAGTTCTCTATAGATCTTTTCCTGTAATTCCCGGTCGTCCAACAGGAACTCCAAAGCCGTTTCCAGCATTCCGGAAGCCTCAGCTGGTTTGCCGTTTTTGTTTAAGGATACCCCGTATAAATAATAAAACCGGGGTTGTGCGGGATAGCGCTCCAGCGCTTCGGCTGCCCTGGATTCCAAAGAGGCATATTGTGCCGTCCTTAGAAGATTCTCCAATTCCATTCGCAGTATATCCAGTGGGTTTTCTACTTTGATTTTGCTTTCTGAAGCAATCCCTGTTCTCCGCTGCTTGTTAAGTGAGTCGGAAATCTTCCGTGCCAGTTGTTCTGTAAAAACATCCTGCTTAAGACCCTGCAATACTTTTTGGGCACTGTTATAATCCTTACGTTCAAAATACAGCAATGCAAGGTTCTTCTGCAATCCCGGATTTTCGATAGGGATACTATTTCCAAGCAATTCCAAAGGTCGTCCCTGCCCGTCTAATACATCCAGCAAGGTATTCAGGAACCAGGGATTTTCCGGCTCACTGTTGAGCGCCTTAACAGCATAATCCTGTGCATTTATATACTGTTTGCTGGCCAAATACGCTTTAGCCAATTCGTGATCAACCACATTTTGTTCGGACGCGAGATCCTTGCATTTTAAAAGTTCATTGATGGCTTTGTCGTAATTTTCGATGCCTTTCTGTTTGAGGGCTTCAAAAAAACACTCCTGGAATTCATCAGTATAGGCTTCGAGCATAACTTCAGCGCTCTCCGTTATTTCCTGGGTAAATACCAATACGGGAAAAAACAAGAGTTTTATCCCTAAAAGTCGTCCTCTCCTCATCCACTGCTTCATCATCACTGGTATTTCCAAAAATTTTAGGCCTGATTTACTTCACCCCGGTACTGCCAAATCCGCCTGCACCTCTGCTGGTTTCCGTGAGTTCTTCGGCTGTTTCCCATACCGCCCGTTCGTGCCTGGCAATTACCAATTGGGCAATGCGTTCCCCGTTGGCAATAGTAAAGGGCTCTTTGGATAGATTAACAAGAATCACGCCAATCTCTCCCCTGTAGTCTGCGTCTACCGTCCCGGGAGCATTGAGTATCGTAATCCCTTTTTTAGCAGCCAGACCACTCCTTGGCCGTACCTGAGCCTCATATCCGATAGGGAGTTCAATGAACAAGCCGGTCTTTACCACAGCACGCTCCAGGGGAGCAAGAGTAACGGGCTCAACCAAATGGGCCCTGAGGTCCATTCCTGCCGATGCGTTGGTCTCGTAAGCCGGGAGGTCGTGACCTGATATATTCCGAATTCTTATTTTCATGATCTGCGTTTAAGAAAGATTCTTTTCAGGATGTTGCTTTCCATTCTGTACACCAATCCTAAAAATACTAAAAGTAAGAGGCTTCCAATTACCAAATTTCTGTTAAATACATAGAAGGACAAGGCCGAGAAAAGGATTGATAAGCCGAGATAGAAAACAATTTTCCTGTAATTATACGGTATTGGGTAATGCTTTCGGCCAAAATAGAAAGACAAAAGCATCATCAGTGCGTATGCTGCCAGGGTTGCAAGCGCAGAAGCGTAATAGCCCATGCTGGGAATCAGCAAATAGTTGATTAATATGGTTACCACTGCGCCCGACAAAGAGAAATAGGCCCCGTAGCGCGTGCGATCTGTGACCTTATACCAAACTGACAAATTATGATAAATCCCCAGGCAAAAGCTGGCAAGTAAAATTACCGGAACTATGGGCATTGCCTCCCAGTAAGCTGGATCGAGTATAAATACACGTTTTAACAGGTCTGCAAATACAACCACTACCAGCAGGATTAAACTACCAAGAACTACAAAATAGTTAGTGATCTGGGCATAGGCCTTTTGAGGCTCCTCTGAGGTAGCATGGCTGAAAAAAAAGGGTTCTATTCCCAATCTGAAGGCCGTTGCGAAGAGGGTCATAAATAAGGCCAGTTTATAACAGGCAGAGTATTTCCCGATTTCACTTTTGGCAATATCCGCGGGCAGGAGTTCAGAAAGCAGCACCCGGTCAAATACCTCATTGATAGTAAAGGCTACCCCTGCAATCATGACCGGAAGGGCATAGCCCATCATCCTACGCCACAAATTCCTGTCGAATATATACTTGGTAACCAGGTAAAGCCGACCCATTAACAGGAGTGTTACACCACTAGCCGCCAGGTTTGAAATAAATATGTAGGAGATCTCAAAGTCCGGGACATAGATGGCCGTAAACAGGGTCTGAGGATTGTTTTCTGCGAGTCCGGGCAGCAAGAGCAGGAAAAACACATTGAGCCCCAGGTTGATCAGCACATTCAGGATCTTCACCAGTGCGTATCGCATGGGTTGCTCATTAGCCCGTAACCAGGCAAAAGGCACTATTACAAGCGCATCCAGTGCAAGTATATATATGACATAGTCTATAAACCGGTATTCTATATTCAGGACAGAAGCCAGCCTTTCCTTGAATAAAAGGGCCAAGACAACAAAAATTAAGGTGGAAGCCCCGATAGATATCAGTGCCGTACCGGCTACGCTTTTTCTGTGTTCGGAGGTGTTATAGAAACGAAAGAATGCCGTTTCCATTCCATAAGCAAGGATTACATTGAAAATAGCAAACCAGGCGTAAATCAGGGTTACCTCCCCATAGGACCCGGGCGGCATAACCTTTGTGTACAGGGGGACCAGAATAAACGATAGCATGCGAGGCAGTACCGTGGCCAGGCCATAGATAAAGGTTTGTTTAAAAAGTTTTTGAAGCAGACTCAAATGCGCATTGCTTAGGTAGGACCTAAAATTAGGTATTTAAAGCCTACCGGCAAAGCTAGTTGTTAGGTCGGGTTGGGAGAAGCTCAGGGGTTTTGTCCTTCACCCCTGTTATCTTGACGTATTTTATCCTGTCATCAATACGGTAGGCAATCACGGCCTCTGCCGGCTGTAATTCAAAGGGGAATTTCTTCTTCCCTACCTTTTCTGCCGGGGGCTGATTGCCTACTTCTTTAATGGGATCATCATGCATAATGATATCTGGCTTAACCTTTGGAGTGCGCTGATATCGGCAATACAAGACCTGTTTTCCGGCTTCTTCGAGGAGCATAGGAGTCAGGATATGTCCGCGGAAATAAACCGCATCATAAGAAATATCTTCGTATTCCTTGAAGCTCAGGGGTAATCTCAGGATAAACCCGTGTCCACTCTCTTCTCTCCCACTGGCGAATTGAGTACAGGAGGGTTTTTCAACACTAAAAGGCGCATCGGTGCCTATTTTTTTTTGGGAAGAACAGCCCGAAACTCCAAGCAATATTCCAAGAAGTAGTGCAAAAGGATATTTCATGTCACAGAGTTCATAAAATTGAATAATGTAAATATAGGAAACCAAAATTGGTGCCAAAATCCATAGAGATCCCCTGAAAACAAAAAACCCTGCTTTCTGCAGGGTTTTCTTTAGATTTTACGCTCACCTTAATTGCTCAACGCTTCTGCTCCACCAACAATTTCAAGGATCTCATTGGTTATCGCCGCCTGACGTGCCTTATTATAGGTCAGGGTTAATTCATCTTTCATTTCCGATGCATTGTCTGTTGCCTTATGCATGGCTGTCATTCTCGCCCCGTGTTCACTGGCAAAAGAATCTCGTATGCCCTTATACAACTGAGTTTTAAGTGATTTTGGTATCAGTGTGGTTACGATATCTTCCTGTGTAGGCTCAAAAATATAATCCGCAGCGGCTTGATCTGCTCCTTCAACCGAGACAATAGGCAGGAATTGCTCCGTGGTTACAATCTGGGTAGCCGCATTTTTAAAACGGTTATACACCAGGATAATCTTATCGTAAGTACCTGAAATATAAGCCTCCATCAAGTCTTCAGCAATTGCTGCTGCATTTTCGAAGGTCAGGTGATCATAAATATCACTGTGGTTGGCTGCTATTTCAAAGCTTTTTTCCAAAAGGTCTTTACCTTTTTTCCCAATAGTAAGTACCGAAACCGAAGTATTCTGATATTCCGTTTCTGCAAGTGAGATACAATGCTTGATGATATTGGAATTAAATGCCCCACACAATCCCCTGTTGGAGGTACAGGCAACCACAAGCACCTTTTTTACTTCCCTTTCTTCCGCATACTTGCCTCCTGCATCACTGTCAAGGCTGGCACTTAGATTCTGCAGTAACTCGGTAAGCTTATTCGCATAGGGCCGCATCGCGGTAATGGCATCCTGGGCTTTCTTCAACTTAGCAGCAGATACCATTTTCATGGCACTGGTAATTTGCATGGTGGAACTCACCGATGCAATCCTGCTGCGTATTTCCTTTAAGTTAGCCATAGGTATCTTTTAAGTTACCGGGTATTGATTAGCTTTTATATTTTCCTGCCAGGTCCTTGCAAACTTCGGTAAGTACTGTAGTGGCCTTCTCGGTAAGTTTGCCTGATCTTAGGACATCCAGTACATCCTTGTGCTTAGCATTTAAAAATTCGAGGTAATCTTTTTCAAATTCCTTTACCTTATCTACAGGAACATCACGAAGCAGGTTTTTAGACCCTGCATAAATAATTGCAATCTGATCTCCTACTGTGAATGGGTCACTCTGCGCTTGTTTAAGGATCTCCACATTTCGGCGTCCTTTTTCGATTACATTGAGGGTAGCTGCATCCAGATCCGAACCAAATTTGGCAAATGCTTCCAATTCACGGAACTGTGCCTGGTCCAGCTTGAGTGTTCCTGCCACTTTTTTCATGGATTTGATCTGTGCTGCTCCTCCAACTCTTGATACGGAAATCCCCACGTTAATCGCCGGGCGTACCCCCTGGTTGAATAAATCCTGCTCCAGGAATATTTGTCCGTCTGTAATAGAAATCACATTCGTTGGAATATAGGCTGAAACATCACCTGCCTGGGTTTCAATAATGGGCAATGCCGTTAAGGAACCGCCTCCTTTTACCATGGGCCTCAGCACCTCAGGAAGGTCGTTCATGTTTTCAGCAATGGTATTGTCATCGATGATTTTCGACGCGCGCTCCAACAATCTGGAGTGCAGGTAGAATACGTCACCTGGATAGGCTTCCCGTCCCGGAGGCCTCCTTAACAGCAGCGATACCTCACGATAGGCTACCGCCTGTTTGGATAAATCATCATATATGATGAGTGCAGGTCTACCGGTATCCCGGAAATACTCTCCAATGGATGCCCCTGCAAAAGGAGCATATACCTGCATAGGTGCCGGATCAGAAGCGTTGGCTGCTACGATGGTGGTATACGCCAAAGCGCCTTTGTCCTCTAATATTTTAGCAATTCCGGCAACGGTGGAAGCCTTCTGACCTATTGCAACGTAAATACAATAGACAGGCTCTCCTGCATCATAAAACTCCTTCTGATTGATAATGGTATCGATACAAACCGTGGTTTTCCCAGTCTGACGGTCACCAATAACCAACTCACGCTGTCCCCTTCCAATAGGAATCATAGCGTCTATAGCCTTAACCCCAGTCTGTAGGGGCTCGTATACCGGCTGACGAAAGATTACCCCAGGTGCCTTGCGCTCCAGTGGCATTTCGTACAAATCACCGGAAATCGGACCTTTTCCATCAATAGGAGTACCCAGCGTATCTACAACGCGACCCACAATACCTTCCCCTACTTTAATCGAGGCAATCCTTTGGGTTCGCTTAACTGTTGCGCCTTCCTTAATTTCTTTTGAGGGTGCCAGCAATACTACCCCAACATTATCTTCTTCCAGGTTTAGAACAATCCCTTCAAGGCCTCCTTCAAACTCAACCAACTCCCCATACTGGGCATTGGCTAAGCCATAGACACGGGCAATACCGTCCCCAACCTGCAATACGGTTCCTACCTCATCCAGGGTAGCACTCGCCTCAAATCCTGCTAATTGTTTTTTTAATATTGCTGATACTTCAGCGGCTTTTACTCCTGCCATATCCTAATCTTCTAAATTATCCGACCCCTTGCATTTCAAATATCGGTCAGAATCGTGATTAAATGCTATTTGTAAATTCTCTTTTTATTTTGTCCAGTTTATTTGCGATGCTTGCATTGTATTGCAAATCGCCTACCCTCAGCACAAAACCGCCAAGAATATCTGCATCTACCAGGTTTTCCAGGGTAACTTTCTCCCCGGTTATCTTTTCTACCTGTTTTAGTAATTTGTTTTCCAGACTGCTGCTCATCGGCACTGCTGTGGTGACATAGGCCACCCGCTCTCCCTTGTATTCCTCGTGCAACCTGATGTATTGAGCTGCCACTTCATTCAGGAGTGAAATCCGCTTTTTATCTACAAGCAGATTAATCAGTCCCTTACCCAGTTCATTAATATTTTTAAAAACGTCCGATAAGATGGATTTTTTTACCTCAGCGGGAACTACAGGGCTGCCAAGGACATCCCTGAGCTCGCCATGTTCAGCTATGGTTTCCACAACAAGACGCATGTCTTTTTCAAGGGCCGTATCCTCTTTTTTATCAATTGCGAGGTCCAATATGGCTTTCGCGTAACGTACAGCTACTCTGGAATCACTCATAGTGGTTAATTCAACTTGATATCTCCAAGCATATCGTCAACGAGTTTGATCTGCTTCTTATCGTCAGACAATTGTTCTTTAATTACTTTTTCGGCTATCTGCAGAGAAAGATCAGCAACCTGATTTTTTATATCTGCAACGGCAGCTTTCTTTTCACTTTCAATTGTTGCCTGCGCCTGTTTGATCATTTTATCCCCTTCTACCTGGGCAAGGTCACGAGCATCTGCTACAATTTTATCCTTGATTTCGCGAGCTTCCTTTAGCATTACTTCGCGTTCTGCCCGTGCTTCCTGCAACAATTTCTCGCCATCTGCAGTTACATTCTGCATTTCTTTCTTGGCATCCTCAGCAGCAGCCAGAGCATTTTTAATTCCTTCTTCGCGGTCATTAACTGCATTCAGAATCGGTTTCCAGGCATACTTCCAAAGGAGAAATACCAGGGCGATAAACAAAAGGGTTTGCCAGAAAAAGAGGCCTAGTGAAAATTGTTCTATTAACTGCTCCATGCTGTTGTATTCTTAATTTAACGCATTAAAAAAACAAACAACCGTAACCAACCGTTACGGTTGCCTGTAGTTTAATTTTAGTTCTCTGCAGTTGCGAACAATGCAGCAAAACCAATACCTTCAATAAGCGCTGCTACGATAAGCATTGCTGTTTGAATCTTACCGTAAGCCTCAGGTTGTCTCGCAATCGCTTCCATAGCCTGGCCACCGATTCTACCGATACCCACGCCAACACCGATTACAATAAGTCCTGCACCTACAATTCTTGGAATAGACATAATAAATAGCGTTAAAAATTAAACATTCATTTTAGTGTGCTTCTGCATGTTCGTGCTCTTCGGATGCAAATCCAAAGTACAAGGCAGAAAGCATGGTGAAAATATACGCCTGTAAGAGCGCCACCAATATTTCAATTAATGAAATGGCAAAAGCCAAGCCGAATGAGAGTGAACTCCCAATCCAGTTTTTAAATATAAACATCAAGCCGATAAGGCTCATAATAACAATATGGCCCGCCTGCATGTTTGCGTACAAACGAATTAGCAGGGAAAAGGGCTTTATAAATATTCCCAGTAATTCTATGGGAATCAAAATTATATACAAAGGTATTTTAGCAATCCAGGGCATGGAATCCCCCAGTGGATCAAAAAGGTGTTTCCAATAGTCCTTGGTTCCGGTAAAATTAGTGATCAGGAAGGTGAGGATGGCAAGGGCCGAGGTGATTGCAATATTTCCAGTTACATTAACCCCAAGCGGTGTCATTCCAAACATGTTCAAAAACCAGATAAAAAAGAATATTGTCAACAAAAATGACATGTACTTTTTGTATCTCTTTTCTCCTATGGTAGCTATGGCAATATCGTCCCGGATATACAACACAATGGGTTCAAAAAAGCGTCCCACTCCCTTGGGTATACCTCCGTTTTTGGCATATGACCGCGCCAGGCCTCTGAAAAGCAGAAACATCAGAAACCCAGTAATTATAATCATGACCACACTTTTGGTCATGGAAAAATCCAGAGGTTTTACGTTGGTGGGATGATCGTCTGCATCGTAGTTAATAGTTCCCTGGGCATCGGTACGGTATATTTTGCTGTGGTACAGCTTGTAAAAATTACCGTCTACTTCCGCAAGGGTTTCTCCATGGTGGAATTTCGATGAAGAAAAAACTTTCAACCCTTCGTCCCACAGAATTACAGGTAAGGGGAAGCCTACATAAACATGTTCGCCATTCTCTTTGGTGTATGAAAAGAGGGAAAAATCATGGGAATCCTTCAGGTGGTGCTGGATGTATTCGTCGATTTCCGTTTTCAGGTCCTTTTCCCCTTCACTTTCATCGCTTTTTGCAAAAATAGAAATGTGAAAAAGCAATGCTACGGCAAAGAGAAATCCGGTCAAATACGTTCGTTGCATATTTTTAGGCAAATTGGGTCTCTAAAAATCGGTGCAAATGTAAGGCATTCTGCCAAAAAGAAAAAAGCATTTCCCCCATTTATTTCAAAGGGGAAACACACATCAGGAATTGCGTGAGGGATCATTGTCCCTGAGGAGTTTTACAAGGGCAAATGTCTCTGCTATAAGGCAGCTGAGGTAAGGTATGAAAAAGTAGAAGAATTCGATTTTGGAAAGGCTGCCGTCCCGCTTAAAAACAGGGTCCAAAATAACAAAGTAGGCTGCAAACTTTAGTACACTCCCAAACAGAAAGAGAAAGCCTAAATAGCTGCTTTGTTGTGCGGCAAACTGAAGCATAGCGATATAAATCCCCACGGCCAGCAGCAGGTTCAACAAATAGGCCAGGCCCATATCCGGAAGTACTATCGCCCATTCACGGGCATAAAGCACGGCATAATGCAATAAGCCAACAAAGACAAGTATAATTACAAGCTGTGCTAAAAAGGTGAAGGATTTTCTGATCAAACTACGAGTTGAGCTTTTTTGTCTGTTTTACCACAAGGTACATGGCTACAGCCACGGCTACAAGGGTAAAAAAAACGGTGTTGGTATTGCTTTCCGATTCGTTCTTCGCATCCAGCCACTGCCCAAACCATGCCCCCAAATAAATGATTACCCCCATCTGTGCGGCAATTCCGGTGAGGCTTAACCAATACCTGGCCTTGCCCTTCTTTTTCTTGGATTCTGGCATGAGTACTCATTATATAGGCATACTGCTCAACACGAGGCCTGTTCCCTGTAATCAGGGAAAATGCCTGAGCGTACTACCTAAGTGTTTGCTCTTTAAGAGATCTTTGCCTTTTCACCTGAGCTTTTCGGTGAAGTCACATTGGACTTGGAAGCTCCCAGCATCCCTGAACCCGCAGATCCGGAAGCACTGTCGCTTAGTCCGCCTTT
Organism: Eudoraea sp.; assembly: GCA_013041785.1. GTDB lineage: Bacteria > Bacteroidota > Bacteroidia > Flavobacteriales > Flavobacteriaceae > Lentiprolixibacter. The sequence continues at coordinate 2,036 of JABDRK010000161.1, read as the reverse complement.
CCCTTTCATGGTACAGGAGGCATTGAAAGTGGCCCCGGGCTCAACAGCGAGTTTGGCAACAGAAACCGTGCCTTCTATTACCGCTGAAGCCTTCAGCGAGAGTAGGTCGGAAACCTGAAGTTCCCCGTTAAAGCTTCCTTCTATATCCGCATTCACACATTCTACCTTGCCGTGGATATAGCCTCCTTTTCCGATCACTACTTTGCCGGAAGTCTTGACATTTCCATCTAATTTTCCATCTATTCGGAAGTCAGCTTCAGAGATTATGTCGCCTTTTATTTTGGTGTTTTTTTCAATTCTGTTGGGTTGTCCGCCTATTTCGTTCATAGTTTTAGGTTTTTTGTTATCGGAAAACATCTCCTTTATGGTTTTGGGGTTAACATCTTGTCTTTGTAAGTATCCAGGTTTTTATGTACCTGAATGACTTTATAGTTGGCTGATAAAATTACGAAATTAAAGAGATCAATCCGGTAGTCCTTATTGTTTTTTAGGAGTTCTACATATCCCAGGGCAAAGTCTCTGGACGCAAATCCGTGAACCACGACAAACTGATCCTCCAGATTGTAGATGTCCCGGGACACTACATTTTTGTATCGCAGGTCCTCAATGGACTTTTCAAGTTTCTTCTTGAGTTTTAAAGCTGCCTCATTATTGGCGCGTTTGAATGGAAAAACCACTTTCCAGTTCTGTTCACGTCTGCTGACACCTGGCTTGGTAAATTCGTTATTTTCCAGTTTTGGCAACTGTTCTGCAATCATCTGCTGCGCTTTCTTTCCTTCTGGATTATTGGGGTAATTGAGAGCTACATAATTAAGCGCTTCCTTAAAGTCTTCAAACCCCTGCAGCCTGCCAATGGCGTTGGCTTTGAGCATTTCAAATTTGGGAACTACAGGGTCTCCTGCAAATTGATTGATCTGATGCTCCGCCCCGGTGATTACCTGAAGGAATTCCTGGTTCTTGAATTTTTCGTAAAGTTGTACATATCGGGCCTCGGGTGAATCCGTTGCTTCAGTCAATACTGCCTGGGGGTTTAAGAGAATCATGGCGTATCGGGAATCCGGATGTTCCGTTAGAATCCTTTCTTTCATAGCCGTAGCCAGGGGACTTTTTGCCTCATCATAGATTTTGTACAAGTTATACTTGGAAGGAAGGATAAGTCTCTTTTCCGGGTTGTTGGCCAATACTTTTTCAAGTTTCTCCGCTGCCAACCTGTTTTCCTTGAATTTTTCTTTGTAGATAAGCCCTAACTGATAGTTGGCAAAATTGCGTTCCTTCCTAAGGCTGTCAATTACCTGTATCTGGTCCGGGATCTTGCTGATATAGAAGTCGACCGAATATTTTTGATCGTCTGAAAGTTCTTCCCCGCCCTGAGCATCGGAAAGGAGATCCGTTTCCCCGGTAGCTTCCGAAGTGCGGATTCGATTTTTATTGCTCCAGCGCCAATCGTCTTCCAGGGTGCGCTCCCCCCATTTATTTATAAAATCGTTTTTTCCATACCCAAGGCTGGTGATGTTGTAGAAATAGAACTTCCCTTTATTTTCCTTACCTCCCTTAGTTTCAGCAAATGCGGCAAATCCCGCGGTTACCCGGGCTTCTTCTTTTCGCCTTGCGGCCTCTTCTTTTTCCTTCAGCTCCGCAATGAAATTTTCAAAATACGTCCGGCGTTCCGAATCGGGCATTTCATAGAGGGTGATGACACTATCGGTATACTGTACTACTTTTTCATAATTGATTACATCTTCCAGATTATCTCGCTTCTTTTTGACATTCCTGAACTTTTTGGTGTTTTCTGGCAGGTTAGTCAGAACACTATCATAATAAGCCCCGGCTGTAGCATACTGGTTGTCGTCAAAGTAATATCCGGCCAGGTCCTCATAATTTAAAGCGTTAAGCTGTGGAATATTTGCAGTTGCCTGTATGGATTTATTGTAATGAAGCAGGGCCAGGCTATCCTGATCTGAGTTGGCATAAAAGACAGCAAGTTCCCGGTATATCTTATCGAGGAATGGCCGGTTTTCGCGATTGGTTTCGAGGGC
>JABDRK010000145.1 GCA_013041785.1 Eudoraea sp. | reverse complement strand
GTTTTAAGTTTCATGCCCTGCTAACTGAAATGCTTTTTAATGAGACTTGGAATACAAGATAGTCTATAATGTTTTTTTAAAAATCTCCGATTCGTTTTTACCCTTATTAGATTAAGCAATGTCGTATGCTAAAAAGTAAAACCATGAGAAAATTACTTGCTTTGGGTCCGATTGGAGGGTCTGGTTGTGCCTTATCTAAAATCGGAAAGAATAATCTCATTTACAATGGTGCACCTGCTGTGAAAATAACCTATGATATCCCGGAGGACAAAATTAGGTCAATGACAGTTGCACTTCCGAATTTTACAATTCAGGCTGAGAAAGTAAGGTGAAGAAACACACTACAACATAGCACAGGTGCTATCTGAAGAAAAAATAAGAGAAAATCACATACTGCCTTTAAATTCCTTCTGTCGGGCAAGCAAGACTTGTCTATGAGCCCTAATATTTTGTATTTTAAAACTTTAGAATTCAAAACCTGAAAAAATGACCAACAAAGAGATCGCCATATCCTTTTTAAAATTGGCTGGTTTTGGTGAGGTTGATAAAGCTTTTGAGGATTTTACCGCACCAGAATTTATTCATCACAATCAATATTTTAAAGGCGATCGGGATGCATTGAAAGATGCCATGATGGAAGTGCATCAGCTAAGTCCCAATCGGTCTATTGAAATCAAGTATTGTTATACCGATGGGAATACGGTTATAACGCATTCGCAGGTGGTTAAAAACGATATGGAAATTGCCGTGGTTCATATTTTCAGATTTAAAGGAGATAAAATTGTTGAGCTTTGGGATTTGGGTCAGGTGATTCAAAAAGATTCCCCGAATGAAAATGGGTTGTTTTAAATGAAATCCAGCTAACAAAATCATTACTATTAAAACCACAAGCTATGAGTAATACAAGCCACCACGACGAACGTATAGCTAAAATGAGTTTTGGCTCCGTGTATCCGCATTATGTGACCAAAGTAGAGAAGAAAGGCAGGACGCTAGCAGAATTACATCAGGTCATTGAATGGCTAACCGGTTTTGATGAGAAAAAGCTGCAGGAGCTCATTGAAGAAAAGGCAACATTTGAATCGTTTTTTGAAAAAGCGACACTAAACCCCAATGCCAAGCTGATTACCGGGGTGATCTGCGGCTATCGCGTCGAAGAAATTGAAAATACGCTAACCCAGCAGGTGCGGTATTTAGACAAGCTCATAGATGAGCTCGCACGTGGCCGTAAGATGGAGAAGATTTTACGCACTGGGTAGTCCGACAGCTATGTTCATTATTAAACTTAAAATTCACTACAGTAAATATGGATGCCCGAAAGACGCCTGAATTACGGGATGAAAAGACCTACCCGGATAATAAAATACTGAGCGGGGTTTTGGGTAAATCCTATGCCGTATACACCGAACTGCTTGAGCTTTTCGCCCGCAATGAAATGAATCCATAGTGGCGCCACTACAAAGACGGAAAGGCCTGGTTGTGTAAAGTACAGAAGAAAAAAAAGACCATCGTCTGGATGTCGGCCTGGAAGGGCTATATGCTGGCTACCTTCTATTTTCCGGTCAGGTTGCTCGACGAGATCCTGGCCTTGGATATTCAAAAGGAGCTTAAAGAAAAGATAGTGGCCACAAAAAATGTAGGGAAATCCAAGCCCTGTACTTTCGAAATCCGGGATCAGCAGGTCCTTGTTGATTTTGAAAAAGTGATGCAGCTGAAAATCAAAGCCAAATAATAAATCTTAAATAGCGAAATCAAGGGTGTCGATTATGAGCACTATTTCATTAAGACCTCTTATCCCAGCCGATGTGGAAATCCTGGCCCATCTGGCCAACAACAAAAAGATCTGGGATGGGGTGCGCGATCATTTTCCCTTTCCGTATACCCTGGATGATGCCCGGGATTTCATTGATAGAAAAGCAGAAGAAGTTCCTGCTTACACCTTTGCCATAATCAACCAGGAGGAAAAACTGTGCGGGGTGATCAGCCTGGTCCCGCAGGAAGATGTGTATAGGAGAACCGCAGAAATTGGCTACTGGATCGGGGAGCCTTTCTGGGGACAAGGGCTGGCCACCCAGGCGATATCCCTGATGACGCGATATGGATTTGACGAATTACAACTGGAATGGATCTTTGCTGCGGTATTCGACTTCAACCTGGCTTCCATGAGGGCCCTGGAAAAGAACGGCTACGCAAAGGAAGGGATTTTCCGGAAGGCGGTAATTAAGAACGGGCAGGTTTACGACGAGCATCGCTATGCCAAATTGAAAACGGACTGAGTTTCCCCTTACCCCATTGCTAAGACTTTTTAGCCTCTCCCCCCTTTCTTCCCAGGCAGTATTTTGCTACATTTAGTACTTTCAATTTTCAATCAACATTTATACGTATGAAAAGGTATCCCACCACCCTTGCTTTAGCTTTATTGCTCCTTAACTCCAGTTCCTTCTTATTTGCCCAAACCGATGAAACCCGCCTGGAAGCCCTAAAAACAGAAGTCCAGCAAAAAATAGACGATAACGCCAAAATGGCCCAGGTGATGGTAGACAAGGTTTTTAGCTTTGCGGAGCTCGGTTTCCATGAAAAGGAAACGGCCAACTACATTACGGGCATCCTCGAAAAGAACGGATTTAAAATTGAACGAGGTATCTCTGGCGTCCCAACCGCATGGTGGGCTTCCTGGGGCAGTGGGAAACCCGTTATCGCCATAGGGAGCGATGTAGACTGTATCCCCCGCGCCTCACAAAAACCTGGCGTAGCCTATCACGATCCTATCGTGGAAGGCGCACCCGGACACGGGGAAGGGCACAATGCCGGGGTTCCGCTGAATGTAATGGCTGCCCTGGCAGTCAAAGACATCATGAAGCGGGAAAAACTTTCCGGTACACTTATTCTCTGGCCCGGTGTTGCTGAAGAATTGGTAGCTACCAAGGCTTACTATACCCGGGATGGATGGTTTAACGAGGTAGACATGTGTATTTTCACCCATGTAAGCAACAATATGAATGTTTCCTATGGGGAGGCTCGTGGAACCGGTCTCATCTCGGTAGAATATACGTTTGAAGGCGAATCGGCACATTCTGCCGGCTCTCCCTGGAGGGGGCGTAGCGCTGCTGACGCAGTGGAACTTATGAATATCGGCTGGAATTACGCCCGGGAACATATGCATCCACTGGGCAGATCCCACTCCATTATCAATTACGGGGGCGACCAACCCAATGTGGTCCCTTCCAAAGCCTCTATCTGGTATTATTTCCGGGAGATCACCTACCCCAAGATCATGGCTGCCTACGAAAGGGGGAATGAAATTGCTGAAGCCGCCGCTATGATGACCCGCACCAAGATGAGCAAGCGCATCCTGGGTACCGCCTGGCCAAGACACTTCAATAAGGTAATGGCAGAAACCATGTA
>JABDRK010000116.1 GCA_013041785.1 Eudoraea sp. | reverse complement strand
GCCCGGGACCAGCAATTGATATTGGGTATTTCATTGGGCCTGGTATTGTTAGGGTTAGCTGCCATAATCATCATCACCCAGCGTGTTCGCGTACAACGGTTGCGGTTCCAGCAACAGCAACAGGAATCCAACCAGGAGATCTTTAACCTAATGCTTGCCCAAAAGCAAAAAATGGAAGAGGGCAAAAACTCCGAGAAAAAACGGATTTCCGAGGAATTACATGACGGGGTGCTTGGCGCAATGAACGGGATACGCATGGTGTTGTTGGGGTTGAATAAGAAAACCGATGATAGCGCTGTTAATATGCGTGGAGAAGCCCTGGAAAAACTCAAGGAAGTGCAGGAAGAGATCCGTTCGATCTCCCACGAACTCAATCACGCTTCCTATCGCAAATTCCACAACTTTATCAATTCCATCAATGACCTCTTAAAGGAAACTATGGCCGCTTCGGATTTGGAAATAGCATTCAACTATAATGAGGATGTAGAATGGGACAGCCTGAGCGGGGATACCAAGATCAATCTCTATCGGATTATTCAGGAAAGCCTCCAAAACATTATAAAACACGCCAATGCCTCAAAGGTGGATTTGGATTTTGAACGCCTGGAAGACCTGCTTAAAATACGCATCAGCGACAACGGGAAAGGTTTTGATGTCAGGAAGGCTAAAAAAGGGATAGGGCAAAAAAATATCAGGTCCAGGGTGCAAAAACTCAACGGCACCTGGAATGTGGAAAGCACACCCGGGGAAGGAACTACAATTTCTGTACTTTTACCCTATCAAACAGACCAGCAGGAAACGAGTTTGCTGGTAAACGAAGCAGGGCAACTAGAAGAAGTTAAAAAAGACTGAGTATGAAAGTGATTAAGATTCTGGCGGTAGACGATCACGAAATGACAACGATGGGATACAAGTTTATCCTGGAAGACACCCAATTTGAAGGCTTTTCCGTTCAGATGGACACGGCCAAGTCATTTAATGAAGCTCAAAAAAAAATCGAAGAATCCCTGAAATCCTTCCCCTATGATATCTTGCTGTTGGATATTCAGTTGGGACCAAACGGGGGAGGAACAATCAAGACCGGGGAAGACCTGGGCATATGGGCGCGAAAGCTAAGCCCGGATTCTTTGATCGTATTTATGTCGTCCTTTAGCGACAACTACCGTATCAATAGCATAATGCAAAGCGTAGACCCGGAAGGATATATGGTAAAATCCGAGATCGACCAGCAGTCACTACAGGCCATGGTACGCACCGTGCTTAAAGCCCCCCCTTATTATACACAAAAGGCCCTTGCGGCTATTCGGAAACGCATGGCCAACGATATGGCCCTGGATGATAACGACAAGAAAATCCTCTATCACCTGTCTATTGGTACTAAAACCAAGGATATGGTGAATTATATATCCCTGTCACTCCCGGGCATTGAAAACCGGAAAAGACAACTAAAAGCCATATTTGGAGTAGAAAAGCAAAATGATCAGGCGCTGATCACCGAATCCCGAAACCGCGGTTTCATCTAAATTTGAACGTAGCCAAAATCTCCCTGTTTTTGTAGGAAGGGTATTATTTTATCTTCTTTTTACAGGAAAACCTTAATTATTCTATGGTTTTCCTATAAAGCGTTGTGCCTTATTAAAAGTAATTTTGATATAAGGAAGTCTTAAAATCCCACCTATGACGATGCAGCGAAATGGCTTCAAAAAAAACCTCAATATACGTCTGGATGAAAATCCGCCTATAAACGGTTTGGACAATTTTAAGCGGAATCTCGAAAAAGATTTTTATTCAAAAGTTCTGGTCCGCAGCTGCTCATGTACGGATGGAGGAGGTAACCTGGTTATTTCCGTGGAATGTCCCCTTGTCCTTGGCGAACTACTGTTTCATTTGGAAAAGGGTAACTGGGGCAATGAAGTTTCAAAAGAAAACATTGGTCGTAATGGCAGTTCACTGGCTCAGAGGGTTAGCGAACTTCGAATGGAAAATGAAATCGCCATTGAAATAGAAGAATTGAACTTTCAATTGAAGGATTCCACCCTGGTGATCAAGAGGATATTTCCCCAAAGTATAGAAAAAGAACTCCATCAGATCCTGGAAGCCCTTATCAAACACTATATTCATTTTACCAAAGGCCTGAATAAAGCTGTCTACGAAATTTTTATTCCCGTTTTTGAAGAAGAATTTACCAAAAAACTGCCAAAAGCAGATACAGATCCGGAAATTCTCCAACAGACGTATCTGCGTTACTGGGGGTTATACTTTGACTCAGAAGAAGATGCCGTAATCTATGATTTGAGCCGTAGGTCTTTCATTTCAGGCGACCTCCACATGCTTAATCATTGATCTTGATAATGGCAAACCGGTATATAGGGCTACTGGTTTTCCATTTTACGGCATTTTCACCAGTCAAATAAGGGTTTGCCGCTCATTAAATCATTCACTTCAGTCTTTACTTTCCCAATTTCTGCCTCGTCTTCGGGATTGGACAATACCCTGTCTATATAATCCACGATGATCTCCATATCCGCTTCCTTCATTCCCCTAGTCGTAATTGCCGCCGTACCAAAACGAATTCCAGAAGTAACAAATGGTGATTTGTCGTCAAAAGGTACCATATTTTTATTTGCGGTGATATCAGCAGTTTCCAAAACCCGTTCAGCATCTTTTCCGGTGATATTTTTATTCCGCAGGTCGATCAGCATTACATGATTGTCTGTTCCCCCGGAAATGATATGGTAGTCCCTGGCTACAAAGGCCGCGGCCATGGCTGCGGCATTCTTTTTGACCTGAATCATATAGTGCAGGAAATCATCGGTAAGGGCTTCCCCAAAAGCAATGGCCTTGGCAGCAATGATGTGTTCCAGCGGGCCTCCCTGATTGCCCGGGAAGACGGCAAGATTTATCAAAGCTGACATCTTTCTCAGGTTGCCATTCTTTAAACGGATCCCAAACGGATTTTCAAAATCTTCTCCCATCAGGATAAGGCCTCCCCGCGGGCCTCTCAGGGTTTTATGGGTGGTTGTAGTCACAAAATGGCAGTGGGGAATCGGGTCATTGAGCACCCCTTTGGCAATCAGGCCTGCCGGATGCGCAATATCCGCGAGTAATAACGCATCAACCTTGTCGGCTATCTCCCGGAAGCGCTTGAAATCCATGTCACGCGAATAAGCAGAAGCCCCGGCAATGATCATTTTAGGGCGCTCCTTAAGGGCAATCTCCTCAATCTTGTCATAATTAAGCCTTCCGGTTTCCTTTTCTACCCCATAAAATACGGGATTGTACAGCTTACCGGAAAAGTTAACAGGCGATCCATGGGTCAGGTGTCCGCCATGAGCCAAATCAAAACCTAAAATGGTATCTCCCGGTTCCAGACAAGCCATATAAACAGCTGCATTCGCCTGAGAACCGGAGTGGGGTTGTACATTGGCGTAGGCCGCCCCGAATAATTCCTTGGCCCGGTCTATGGCCAGCTGTTCTACCTGATCCACCACTTCACATCCTCCGTAATAGCGTTTCCCCGGATACCCTTCTGCATATTTGTTAGTGAGTACAGAACCTGCAGCCTCCATAACCTGGGGGCTGGTGAAATTCTCTGAAGCAATAAGTTCAATTCCGTTGATCTGACGTTGCTTTTCAGCTTCAATCAAGTCAAAAATCTGATAGTCGCGTTGCATGTATATTCTCGGTTAATATCGATGGTAAAAGTACAAATTGCAGCGGTTTAATAGGGAGAAAATAATATATTTGGAAGAGAATTTATTAAAAGTCAATTAACAATCAGCCCATGTCTGTCAACACCAACGATCCTTCCAAAAAATCCTGGATAACTGTTCCTCAAGATTCGGATTTCCCCATTCAAAATATTCCTTTCGGTGTTTTTCTCACCCGGGATGATATAATTACCATAGGAACCCGTATCGGGGACCAGGCGATCGATTTGGGAGCATTGCATCAACTCGGCTATTTTGAGGGCATTCCCCTTACGGAAGATATCTTTCTGCAGGACAGCCTCAATGATTTCATCTCGGATGGTAAAAAGACCTGGAGGCTGGTAAGAAATAGGATCAGCGAAATCTTTGATATCAATAATCCGAAATTACGGGACAACAAGGCACATCGGACCACCGTATTGTTTTCGATGGAAGAAATTGAGATGCAACTGCCCGTGCATATTGGGGATTATACAGACTTTTACTCCAGCAAGGAACACGCCACCAATATTGGTTCCATGTTCCGGGATCCTGAAAAAGCGCTTTTGCCCAATTGGCTGCATATCCCTGTGGGATACCACGGCAGGAGCTCCACTATAGTACCCAGTGGCACCCCCATACGCAGGCCTAAGGGACAAACCCTTCCCAAAGGGTCTGATACCCCGGTATTTGGGCCGTCAAAAATGGTCGATTTTGAACTGGAGATGGCTTTTATCACCACAGATGCAAACAAAATGGGGGAAGCCATCCCATTAGACGAGGCAGAAGATCATATTTTTGGATTGGTACTGTTCAATGACTGGAGTGCACGGGATATACAAAAATGGGAGTATGTTCCCCTGGGTCCTTTCCTGGCCAAAAATTTCGCCTCATCCATCTCTCCCTGGATTGTTACCCTGGACGCCCTTGAGCCGTTCCGAACGGATAGTCCCAGGCAGGATCCACCACCGCTACCCTACCTGCAACAAGAGGGAAAGAAAAGCTTTGACATCAACC